>JAYEMC010000127.1:0-4187 GCA_034717935.1 Pseudomonadota bacterium
GTTGCTTCACATAAGTCAGAAGATGCTTGTTTCATAATATCTCGTTGAGTGTTTCCCGCATCTCCAACACTGCCAATAAACCGTTCAACTAAATTGTTTAATACTTTCTCGGAGCTTTGGTTGGTATTGTCAACCAAAGCTTGAATTGCCGGTTGCAAGATTGTGTTCAGGCTGTCTTCAAGACCAGTACGAATCGTATCGGTTGTTTGCACTAATGCTTCCTGCATCGTAGTACCGATTTTTTCTGCTAATCCTTGTAGAGTTTCATTGCTGCTACGGCTATAATCCGCAATAGATACCAAAGATTGTTCTGCATTTATTCTGGGGTACAAATAATCTATTTTATTTTGAAGGTTTGTAATTTTACGCCTTATAATTCTTTCCAGTACTTTCTCATAAAAGTTAAAAACGACACTGCAAAAAACTCCCCATACTGACGTGATAAAAGCAACGGATGCACCATTGATCATTGAATTGATACCATCTCGCAGTGCATCCACCCCTGCTTGGCTATTAAGTTGTAAATTTGCAAGCCCCATTTCTAATCCAGCAAAAGTACCAATTACCCCAATCGCAGTCAAGAATCCCGGCACAGCAGATAGAAGTCGATTTTCAGTTAAATTACGTGCAAGTGAACGAGTGTTGAAGAAGTGGGCCGCATCAAGGGTATTATGTAGCCTGCGTTTGTCTGCGGAAAGAACCAATGTTTCGTTAAACTCTCTCCATAGTTTTCCATATTCGTTATTTTTATCAAGAGCCTTATTGAGGATATTCCTTTGTTCCTGGGCTAAATCTTCAGGTTTAACCCCTTTTAACAACTTTGAGAAAAAATTAACTTTCAAGAATGAACGTATAAAATAATATGCCGTCCATACAGCGAAAAACAAACCAATTGCTAACAAAAATGCGACTATTATCGCACTAAAACCATCGGATGACTGCCATGTTCCTTCCCACAATATAGAAAATTCTGGGACTAATTGTTTGAGAGAAAAAAGAGACTGAGACATTATAGTGGCTCCTGACATTTATCTATTGAGAATCTGAACTACATTCCACAGATTCTTAAAACTGTAACTTCTGAAAATTGCTGTTGTTGGCTAACATAATCTATCCGACAGAACAAAAAAATCACCACAGATACAATCACGAGACAATAGCAACACTCTTTTCTTTTGCAGTAGGACTATTGTGAAAACAGGATAGAATAACCTTTCTGATCGACGGCAACGACATCGCGGTCAAGCTGTTTGGCGTCGTAGTTGAAATCGTCGTCCAACTGCTCCCAGCGCACCTTCCGGGTGTCGCGGTCGCGTTTGTCGACGTAGTATCCGGCCTCGACCCCGCTACCCTGTTCGGTAATCGCGGTCTTGATGCGGTAGACATCGTAATTGACGTTGACCCCGTCGGCGACGGCGTGTTCGTGGCCGTACTCCATAACCAGGTTTTGATTGAAAAAACCGAAGGTCTGCTTGCTCTGCGTGGCGGTCAGGCCGACAAGGTAGGCGTCGAAATATTCGAGTACCTGGCGCCAGAGATTGTAGATTGAACGGTGGCATTCGTCGGTGACGATAACGTCGAAGGATTCGATCGGGATATTCGGGTTGTACTCGATCGGCTCCGGCTCCTTGAAGAGATCGGCGAAACCCGCGTTTTCCTCCTCAAGGTCTTCGGGCATCTCGCGCCCTTTGAGCATCGAATAGAGACGCTGGATCGTGCAGATGCAGACCCGCGCCGTGGTATCGATAGTGTTTGAGGTCAAACGCTGGACGATGTACTCTTCACTGAACTTGAAATTGTTGTAGGGGGAAACGTACTGCTGGAATTCCTTTAAGGTCTGTTTGCCCAAGTTTCCCCGATCGACCAGGAACAACACCCGCCGCGCTCCGGCGAATTTTATCAAGCGGTAGATGAAGTTGATCGCGGTAAAGGTTTTGCCGCTGCCGGTCGCCATCTGGATAAGCGAACAGGGATGGTTGTCGCGCAGCGAGGCTTCGAGATTGGTGATCGCCGTAATCTGCGCGGGCCAGAGGTTTTCGGTAAAAAGTTCCGGCATCCGCTGTAAACGGGAGAGGAAGGTTTGCGGTTTGCCGAAAATGGGATGGGTTTCAGCGGCAGCCTTGGTCAGGGGCTCTTTCTCAAGTTCAAGCCACTCGGCGAAGAGCTCTGGCCGGTGAAAGGCAAAGACATTGCGCGAACGCGGCGCGGGATCGAGGCCGTTGGTAAAACGGGTTTCAACTCCGGTCGACTCATAGCAGAACGGCAGAGGATTATGCCAGGCGGGCAAGCCTTCGGGCAAACCGGTTGTGTATTTGGCGGATTGAACTTCAACCCCGGTCAGGGTGACGCCGCTCTTTTTCGCCTCGATAACGCCTGCGGCCTGACCATCGACATAGAGGAGATAATCGGCAAAGCCATGCCCGGAAGCCAAGGGAAATTCGCGGATCGCGACGCCGCGCGCGGCATAAATATCGGCCGCCCCGGCATCCTGGACGCTCCAGCCCGCAGCCTCAAGCAGCTCGTCAATCTTTTCCCGCGCCTGCGCCTCCGGTGCCGTCACTTATTTCCCCCTCGCAAAAATAAAAACCATCTCAAAACATCCCACAATCTCTAACACGCCACTTTTTCAACATCAAGATAAACCCTAGAGAATACAAGGAAAAGCTATCAAATATATCAATGACACCTGTTATCAGCATGTTCGCTATACTTTATTAAAGATAGTATCAAGATAAACCATGCCTGACAACAGACAGCTAAAACTACCGGGGTTTTCTAATTTTTTCTGTAGTCGACTGAGCGGAGAACCAGGCCGTGGGCCGGGGCGGTCATTCCAGCGGCGGTGCGGTCGCGAGCGGCGATGATGGATTGAATCTTGGCGGGGGGATTTTTTCCGCGGCCGACATCGAGCAAGGTGCCAACGATGATGCGCACCATGTTTTTCAGAAAGCCGTTACCTTTGACAAAGAAGAAAAGATAGGAGCCATATTTACACCAGCGGGCTTGGAGGATGGTGCGTTGGCTGGTGGAGGTTTTGCCGTCGACGGCTTTGAATGAGAGAAAATCGTGGTGGCCGACGAGAAAGGTTGCGGCCTGATTCAGGGCGTCGAGGTTTAAAGGTTTACGGATGTGCCAGGCGTAACGACGGAGCATGGGATTGGCACAAGGAGAGTTGTCGATTATATAGAGATAGGTTTTGGCCCGAGATGATTTACGGGCGTGAAAAACAGGGGCTACGGCCTCGACCCGCCGCACCGTGATATCGGAGGGCAAGAGACCGTTAAAGGCGGATTGGATGCGTTCTTCGGAAAGTTTTTTAGCGTAGGACCAGGAAGCAACCTGGCCCCAGGCGTGAACCCCGGCATCGGTGCGGCCGGAGCCATCTATCGGGTTGTGCACCCCGGAAAAACGCAAGGCTGCGGTCTCCAACTGCTCTTGCACCGTCATACCATTGGGCTGATTCTGCCAGCCATGATAATCGGTGCCGTCGTAGGCAATTGTCAGTTTAAGGTTGCGCGTTTTCACAAGAATAAAAGATGGATGTTTCAGATTTCGTCATATCTCGATTGGGGTCATTTCTTGACTAAGGCGTATTGAAATATTCGCTTTTATCAAGAACAGTCCAATAGCCTTTGTCAAGATGTGACCCCGTTTATGAGGGCGAAGCAATCTTCACTCTAACTTTGGTTACTTAATCAGGGCGCGGTGGCACTGATATCGAGAATAATGTACTCCTTTTGCCCCGCCGGAAGCTGCAGAGAGATATCGTCATCAATCTCTTTACCGAGCAGAGCCCGAGCCAGAGGGGCGGCGATTGAAAGGCGGCCCTGTTCGACATCGGCCTCATCCTCTCCGACCAGTTGATAGGTTGTCTCATCACCGCTATCTTCATCGGCAAGCGTAACAAAAACCCCAAATACCACCTGATCAAGGTTGGCATGTTGGGTCGGGTCGATAACCTCGGCCCGAGTCAGCCGGTCTCCGAGATAGTTGATACGCCCTTCAACAAAGGACTGACGGTTTTTGGCGGCATCATATTCGGCATTTTCGCTTAAATCGCCATGATCACGAGCCTCGGAGATATCACGAATAATCTGTTGGCGTTCAACCGTTTTTAATTGATTAAGTTCTTCTTTAAGTTTTTTGTAGCCGTCCGGTGTGAACGGTACTTTGGCCATACTACACAT
>JAYEMC010000128.1:0-4170 GCA_034717935.1 Pseudomonadota bacterium
TGGTCATGTAGATGGCATTGCATAACGTGTTTTGATAGAGGTTGAGATTTTCAAGAATGCGTCGGCTTTCTCGACCGATACTACAACTTTCAGGATTTGCAATGACGACTGCGTAGCGTGGATCGGTAAGACTTTCCAGATTCGGGGTTATCTGTAAAGGGTTGCCTTTTTGTACCATCAGGGCGGCTTGGTTGTAGCCGACCACAACCGTGTTCTTGACAATCTTTTCCTGTCGGGCCTGATCCATGAATGATGCGGAACCCGGCAAAAACATGTCGCCGACCTGGTTGTCGATTATGGTTTTTAAGAGATGGCCCGAGCCACCCTTGAGGATCTCGATGCGGCACTTTTCTTGAGCTTCGATGATCTTTGCGATTTCGATTATTGGCTGAACCATAGTGATTCCGCAATAGACGAGCAGCTCTTTGGTTTGGGGTTTTGGTTCTTCGGAACAGCCGGAAAAGAGGGCAAGAGTGATGACGGCCGCTATAGATATGCTGATTAGATGTTTTCTGGTTTTAGAAAGATTTTGCATTGGTGATTACCTGGCTCGATGTGGGGACATGCCTCCAGACCGGGCTTTAAGCCCGTGGCGGGCTGAGCCGTGTCCCCCTCGAAGTGGGCGAAGCGATGTTCGCCGTTATTTATTGTAACTTTATGGTGGATGCTTGCATAGTTATCAAAAACCTTTCAAACGTACATTTGCAGGATTTCTTTGAGTTTGTCAAGGTTGATCGGTTTTGCGAGAAAACCGTTCATGCCGGCGTTAAGACATCTCTCCTGGTCGCCGGCCATGGTGTTGGCGGTCAGGGCATAGATTGGCAGATCCTGAAGCGTCTTGCGGATTTCTCGGGATGCGGTGAGGCCGTCCATGATCGGCATGTTGAGATCCATCAAGACCAGATCGTAGGGATTTAGCAAGGCTTCATCAAGGGCGGCCTGGCCGTCGGCTTTAATGGTCAGGGTGGCCGGTTTAAGATCTTTGAGAACCTTTTTAATCAGCATCTGGTTGAGCTTGTTATCTTCGGCGACGAGGATGCGCAGATTTTTATAGATACTCTTTTTTTCAAGATTATATTTTTCGGCATCAACTTCGGTTGCGGGTTCAGGTCGGGGCCGGACTTTGACGATTGCGGTCAACAACTCATCCTTGATAATCGGTTTATAGATGAAGGCGTCGAAGTTGTTTTGGAGATTCTGATTCAGGATGTTTTCGGATGAGGCGGCAATGACCGGTATTTTACATCCCTGTTCACGAATCATAGTGAGCAGTTTGAGACCGCAGATCTCAGGCATCTGGATGTCGCTGATAATAAGATCAAAGGTCTTTGCAGCGGGATCCTGAAGATGATTAATGAATTCAGAAGCCGATGAAAAACTGGAGATTTCAGCCTCGTAAGGGGCTAGAATTTTCTCCATGATCATAATATTGAGCGGGTTATCGTCAACTACGGCGATTTTGATGTTTTTAATTGTTGAGTGGTTGTTTAAGCTTATCGGGGTGCTGACGGACGGCTTGGTTGAACGTTCCAGGCATACCGTAAAATAGAAAGTAGTTCCAATTCCTGGTTCACTTTCAAGCCACATACGGCCGCCCATAAGCTCGACGAATTTTTGTGAGATGGTCAAACCTAAACCGGTACCGCCATATTTGCGGGTGATGGATGAGTCTTCCTGGGCAAAACTTTTAAAGACCAGCTCCTGTTTGTCTACAGGAATGCCCTTGCCCGTATCACGGACGAAAAAGAGCAGTTCCAGGGAGTCCTTGTCCATCTTATTGACTGTAACCTGGATCTCAATGGTGCCTTTTTCGGTGAATTTGTTGGCATTGTTGATGAGGTTGATAAGCACCTGTTTAAGTTTTAACTCGTCACCGCAGACCATCGGCAGGCCCTGGATGCGGGGCAGCCGATACTCAATTTCGGGTTTCATGCGGCCGCGAATGATGGCCGCGATCTCGTCAAGGAGTTGGTTGAGATTAAAGTCAATCCGTTCAAGAGCCATAGAGCCGCTTTCGATTTTGGCGATATCAAGGATTTCATTGATAACTTGGAGTAGATGGTCGCCGGATTCGTGGATGTAGCTTAAATATTTTTTCTCTTCCGAGGTTAGGGGGTGATCTTGAAGTATTTGCGTAAATCCCAAAATGGCATTCAAGGGGGTGCGGATCTCATGACTCATGTTGGCGAGAAATTCCGATTTGGCCCGGTTGGCTTCCTCGGCTTTCAGTTTTTCCTGGTGTAGGGTGGTCGCCATTTTGGCTCCGACACTCCAGAGATAACCGATTTCATCGCGGCGTTTCATAGGAACGTAGCTCGGCAACTCCCCTTTTTCAATGACACCTTTGGCGGCTCGGGCGAAACTTTTTAAAGGTTTGACAATATAGTGTCCGAGGCCGAAGAGGAAAGCTGAAAAAACAGAGATTACGACCAGAGCTGCGGCGATAGCCATAGTCACAATCCGATTGACACTCTCTTCTGCCGGGGTGGTGTTAACCAAGACTTCAAAGACCAGGTCGACAATGCCGCTGATTTCAGCCAGATCAAGCTGGGGGAAGGTGAAACCAACCAGGGAAGTTCCATCTTCCAGGCGCAGGGCGCGTCGCTTGCTGGTTGGGCGCTGTTGTTGATAGTGGTGTGAAGAATTTAAAGCCCGGCTGCCGACCATGAGTTGACGTCCTTGCCAAAAGGCAACTTCGATGTTGGCTGAAGAGTGAGAGTATATATCATCAAAGAACGTTTCAGAGGGGAAAGGGAGGATGAAGCCTAAGGAACCGACGACCCCTTCATCGTCCACAATTAAGGGAGTTCTATAGGTGAGGAAGAGCTGGTCGGCAAAAGTGATAAGTTTTTGTTCTTGGTTAACCTTTGTGGGCTGAAGAGTTGTGAGTAGAAAAGATCTCTTATCTTCTTTTTGCTTATCTCTATGGGGTAGCTGTTCATGTGTGGCTATATGGACGGAGGAGAGAGAACCGTCTGGGTTGTAGAAGGCCAAAAGGGCAAGGTCAAACTTATCAATTAGTTCCTGGCAGCGATGTTTAAGGGTGTTTTTCAATTCATAATGAAAACTGGTTGACAGGGATTGATCGTTAAGAACCGCCTTGATTGCCAGGTCGAGTTTTCTGATCTCTTGACGACAGGTGAAGTCGACAAAATTTGCAACTGTTTCAGCTTCCTGATAAAAGGTTTTCTGGGCCCGGTTTTTCAGGTTTAGAGAGATCGCTAAAATAGCGATCATTAAAGGGATAAAAACTGCGAGAATCGAAAGGTGGATTTTTTGTTGTAGTTTCATAAGGAATCACAATAAATGGGGTTGGTATTTTAAACTTTT
Organism: Pseudomonadota bacterium; assembly: GCA_034717935.1. GTDB lineage: Bacteria > Desulfobacterota > Anaeroferrophillalia > Anaeroferrophillales > Tharpellaceae > Tharpella. Next base: position 3,331 of record JAYEMC010000128.1, read on the forward strand.
TTTGTTATGGTGCTGAGGTACTTTTTACATACACTATGAAATGATTTGGAACAACTGTAAAGTTAGACCTTATCTTTGGTCGTGGTTCTTATTCCGAACTGTTGACAAGGAGCGAACAGATGGAAATTGACCGAGGCTTTCTGGGCCGTCTTTTAGCCGATGATCTTAAATCGATGGGTTTTGATCAGGAGAGTGGAGATGAGGTTGTTGAAGCATTATGTGAAGCGACGCTGGAATATCTTCCCGAATTAAGGCGTGCGGTTGCCGGGGCCGCCGGGATGTCGGAGATTAGTTTTTTTGCCCACGCCCTGAAAGGAACGTTCAATAATTTTAGCGCACCTCAATTTATCTCTTTGGCTGATCTTTTTCAAACCATGGAAAAAGAGGCCAAAACTACCGGCAGCCTGGAAGTAGTAACCGATTTGATGACTCAGGTTGAGGGTGAATTGAAAGTTTGGATTAACTGAGTAGTTACGTAATTTAATCTAGGAGCCTGTCCGAGAACGTCTTTTTCCCCCATATCTGCGTTATGCTCAAAAAATTATCCTCGGAATACTTAATGTATGCCTGTGGTAATTTTCTTCGCATGCCTTGATCTGAGAAAAAAATCCTATTCTCGGACAGGCTCCTGAAACAAGGAGAAAAGTTATGCCGTATGTCAATATTCGGGTCGCCGGAGAGCTTAGTCGTGAACAGAAATCTGAAATCTGTGTCGGGGTGACCGAGGTTATCGCCAGAGTTGCCAACAAACCTAAAGATGCGGTGATTATTTTCATTGATGAAGAGGAGCGGGACAATATAAGTAAAGGCGGGGTTCTGCTTTCCGACCTCGCAAAATAA
>JAYEMC010000129.1:0-4161 GCA_034717935.1 Pseudomonadota bacterium
GGCCCTGTTGCTTGGCATTGAACAGATCGGTTTTTGGGGGGTGGCAATAGGCGGTTTATTGGCCTTTATCTACTTCCTGTTGCTAAGTATTTTTATCAGTAAAGCTTTTTTGGGTGGCGGTGAAGAGGGTATTGAACCCAAAGAGGCCGGGAAACTTAGTCTTAAACTCTTACTCCTTACTATCGGACTGGCAATCTTAACGATTGCCGTTATCCTGACCAGACTCTGCCAGCCCTTTGGTTTTCTCATCGGCTTTTCCGCTCTCTTCGGCGCTATCGCATTTGAAACCATGGCGTTCCTGGTTTTCAGTAAACCCCAAAAAGAAACAGAGAACGAAAACTAAAAAAGATAAGTTAGATTTAAATATTGACCAACCTTTTATTACTTAAATTTAAGGAAATATCATGCATCACGATCCAGTAATCACTTGGGTAGGATTAATCCCCGGACTTGACAGCATTCCTGAGTATGTAGCCAATGCCATTCTTATCTCCTTTATTATTATCATAATGGTTCTGATTGGCACTAGAAAGATTAGAAACAGCGATCCGGAAGACTTAATCATTCCTACGGGTAAATTTTCCCTCCAAAACATACTTGAGGTGATGGTTGAGGCAATTCTCAAACTGATCTCCGACAGCCTCGGCGGTGATGTTGCGAGAAAATTCCTCATGGTTGTCGGTGGCGGCATATTCTTTATCCTCTTTTCCAATCTATCCGGCCTGATTCCGGGATTCAACCCGCCAACCGGAAACCTCAACACCACTGCAGGTTGCGCCCTGACTGTCTTCTGCATGACTCACTATTTCGGCTGGCAAGAGCACGGTGTTAAATACCTGAAACAGTTTGTCGGCCCCTTCCTCTGGCTTGCACCATTAATGATTCCAATTGAAATCATCGGCCATCTGGCCCGTCCCATGTCACTTTCCCTGCGTCTTTTTGGTAATATCATGGGAGATCATCTGGTCGCTGCTATTTTTGTCATGCTCTGCCCCATACTCGTCCCGGTGCCGATCGCTTTCCTGGGTCTATTCGTAGCAATCGTGCAGACGTTCGTTTTCACCCTGCTATCACTGGCCTATTTTCAAGGTGCCATTTCACACGACCACTAAAAAACTGTATAAAAAGCCATCAACTCCCGGCATAGCCAATTATGGTGCCGGGATATAACATACAACCCTGATACATTGTAAGGAGGTGACAACATGAAAAGAGTAATCCAGATCGTTACCGCGATCGCAACCCTGTTTGTAGCCAGTGCCGCTGCTTTTGCAAATGAAGCCGCTGAAGTTGTTGAAAAAGCCAGCAGCTTTGATGGAACCGGAGTTGCTTACGCTGCTGCAGGTGCCATTGCAATTGCCGCTTTTGGTGGAGCTATCGGTCAGTCCATGGGTATCAAATCAGCCCTCGACAGCATTGGTCGCAACCCCAGCGCCGCCAGCAAAATTACCACTCCGATGATTATTGGCCTGGCTATGATCGAATCTCTGGTCATCTACGCCCTGGTTATCGCTTTGATGCTGGTTCTCAAGATTTAGATTAGAACTATTTGTCTGTTTATTCAGCAGACCCTGAAAAGTTTAGTCAAGTAAAGTCGGCAGGCACCAACCGGTGCCTGCCTTAATTTTCCACCCCAATGTATACAATATTCAGAATTCCATATATAGTGAATTGTATATTCTGTAACATCTCTGTTGAATTGATGAATTTCAATGGCAACGGTTAATAACATTTTGCATAATTCCCGATTCGGGTTTTAATAATTTTTCAACTAACTTTTAACTTTCAGTTACTTAAATTAAGGAGCGTGGGATACTATGAAAGCGCATAAAGGCCCCTTTCGCTTAGCCCTATTGTTACTACTGATTGTCTCGTTCATTATCGGAACCGGGATCAGTAAGAAATCGTTGGCCAAACAGGCCGACACAGAAGAGATCTGCCTGGAGTGTATTTCAGTCGGTCAGTGCCTGGAGTGTCACGATGAAATTGATTCCGGCACGTTTGCCGCTTCCGCTCATGGAGCCAATGCCTGTACCAGTTGTCACAGTGATATCTGGGATCTCGATAAACATGCCGACTGCGAAGTTCCCATGCAGCCGGTCAACTGCGGTTTTTGCCATCAGGACGAAGCTCGGGAATATGCCCAATCGGTTCACGTTAACAATGATGTCAATTGTACCGATTGTCATGCCAACATACACGAACTGATCTCGATCAAGGATGAAAAAGCTAAATCTGTTCAGATGTGCAGCGGCTGCCACGACAATGCCGACTATATGCGGAGTGTCCACGGCAAAGGTCTAGTTGCCGGCAATCCCGATTCACCTTCTTGTGCCGACTGTCATGGCTTGCATAACATCATCGAACTCGAAGTTGATGACCAAAAATCTGCCGGCGCCCTAGAAGCTCGTGAATTTAATACCTCCAGTTGTAAACAGTGCCACGACAATGACGAGATGATGGAACGTAACAAACTTAGTACCCACTCTTTTAAATCCTATCGTCAGGAGTACCACGGCAAAGTTGAGAAATTGGGTGGTGCGGTTGCCGTTGCCGGATGTGCCGACTGTCATACAGCACACAAACAGCTGCCGAGAAACAACCCTGAATCTTCTTTATCAGCCGAAAATTTGGTCACAACCTGTGGCAAATGTCATACAAAAGCGAATGCTAATTTCATCAAATACGAACCTCATGCAACTCATCATGATCGCGAAAACTTCCCGCTTCTCTACTGGACTTTTATCACAATGACCAGTCTCTTATGCGGGGTTTTTGCTATCTTCTGGTTGCATACCATCTTGTGGTTGATTCGTAGCTACATTGAAAAAAACAAGCTGCGCCGCCAGGGGATTTTCCATGAAAGTCACGCCCCCAAAGTCTTCTATAAACGCTTTACACTACTCGAGAAGTTCCTCCACTTCTTGATGATGACCAGCTTTTTGGGCCTGGTTCTCACTGGACTGCCTTTAAAATTTGTTGAAGCTCCCTGGGCAATTGGCTTGGCCCAACTCGTAGGCGGCCCTCAGATGGCAGGACTGATCCATCGCTGGTGCGCGGCTCTTACGTTTACCTACTTCATCATCACAATTGTCTGGAGTGCTTATTTTCTCATCATTAAGCCGACCGGAGAAAATTTCTTCCAGAAACTTTTTGGGCCCGACTCACTATTTCCCAACTTTAAGGATGGCCGGGATATTGCGGGTATGTGCAAATGGTTTTTCGGCGCCGGTGAAATGCCGAAATTTGACCGCTGGACCTATTGGGACAAATTTGACTTCCTTGCTGTTTTCTGGGGTATGTTTGCTATCGGCTTTACCGGCCTGATGCTCTGGATGCCTGAATTTTTCGCCCAATTTTTGCCGGGCTGGGCCTTTAACGTAGCCATCATCGTACATTCCGATGAAGCTCTGTTGGCCTCGGTATTCATCTTTACAGTTCACTTCTTCAACGCCCATATCCGGCCCGAGAAATTCCCCATGGATCAGGTCATCTTCACCGGCGTTGTCAGTGGTCATGAGATGGAAGAAGAGCGCCCAGAACAGTTTAAACGACTCAAAGAGAAGGGTGAGCTTGAAAAACATGAAGCTAAGTATCCTGGCGTACTATCTGAAGCCATTGGTCAATTAATCGGCATCACCGGCGTCGCCATCGGCATGCTCTGCCTCTTTTTAATTGCCTGGGGATTCCTTGGTTAACCTTCGACCTTTGATGGACTTGTAGCAAAAAGTCCATCATTTTTAAAAACAAAAAGACCCTGTAGCGAATTTCGTTACAGGGTCTTTTTTCGTTGAAACTCGGTTTTCTAACTGTGGTGATTTGGCTTAACAGGGTGTTGGCATTCAAGTTTCAAAAGGTAACAAAGAACTTTGCTTCGCCCTCATTAACGGGCACGTACATGAAAATAGCGTGGTTATTTAAAAGTAAAGCCACTAAAAACGATCATCACGGATTTTCATGGCAAGGAAAGAGCCCCTAATTTTTTTCAATATTGAATCATGTTTTGGCGCAGCAAACTCAAGATGAGCTATCACTGTCACCGGCCACCCTAAAGGAGCCACCCATGTCCGCCCTAATGGCGCCACTTAAAAGTGCCATTTTCAGGAGGTTTCGGAAGTGCTATTTTTAGCGTTTTTTAGTACCTTTTGCAAGTGCTGATTT
>JAYEMC010000130.1:0-4156 GCA_034717935.1 Pseudomonadota bacterium
CAAAGCCGAAAAAGTGCCGGGTGTCAAAGCTGTTGTCACCCGCGAAGACTCTTTCGATGTCCACTGGGGGGTCTTCAGGTACACTCAGGATCACCAGCTGATTGCGGTCGACAAGGTGCGTTTTATCGGCGAAGAGGTTGCAGCGGTTGCCGCTGAGAATGAAGAGGCCGCGCTTAAAGCTCTGGGTCTCATTGAGGTCGAATACGAAATCCTGCCCGCCGTCTTCGATGCCGAAGAGGCGATGGCAGACGGAGCACCGCTGATCCATGAGGATCATCCGAACAACGTCAACATTCATGTTAACATTGATGTCGGCGATGTTGAAAAAGGTTTTGCCGACTCGTACCACATCCGTGAAGATCGTTTCTCGGCTTCCGGCGAAACCTATGGCATGCTTGAACCATACACTGTAATCGCCGATTACAAACCGGCCGGGGCGTTAGAGGTCTTTGTTCCGACCGCTTCGCCCCACACCAAGGCCAAGGCGCTCTCCAATCTATTGAAAATTCCGCTCAACAAGGTCATCGTCCGTCGATCAAATGTCGGCGGGGCGTTGGGCGGCAGATCTGATGTCTTCCCGCTCGATTTTATCACCGCGACCCTCTCGCGCAAGGCGAAACGGCCAGTGAAAGCCACCTACACCCGCGAAGAGAGCATGACCTGCACGCGTCAGGTTCACGATATGGTCGTCAACGTCAAAACCGGGGTCACAAAAACCGGTGAGATTCTGGCCCAGGATATCAAGGTCATAATGGGCGGCGGCGGGTACTCGAGCACCGGTCCGATTGCCGCATCGGTCCCTTTTCTGGTTTGGGAAGAGACCTATCGTCTGCCGAGTGTTCGTTTAAACAGCTATCGGGTCTACACCAACAAACCGATTCGCGGGATGTATCGTTGCCATGGTCGCGCCTTCCTTGGGGGGTTGGGGATGCAACTTGATATGATCGCCCACGATCTTGGCATCGACCCGGTCGAAATAAGGCTCAAAAATGCCCTGACCACCGGTGAGTTTCAGGCGACCGGTTCTGAGATCTTCAGCTGCGGCCTCAAGGATGCCATAAATGGGGCAGCGGCAAAATCAAACTGGGCCGACAAGCGCGGAAAAATGGCGCCCGGCAAGGGTATCGGCATGGGTGCTAATGGTATGATGTGTGGTTTTCCGATGGGCATCCGCGGCGGCTCCAGCGCCATAATTAAATTCAATGAAGACGGCTACCCGACAATTTTAACCGGGGTTGTCGACAACGGCCAGGGCAACTATCATGCGATGGTTCAGATTTGCGCCGAAGTGCTCGGTATTGACGTTCCGAACATTCATATTGTTGCCGCCGATACCGAGGTTACGACTCTTGATATGGGGGCCTACTCACAAGCCGCGGTGTTTGTCGGTGGCAATGCGGTCAAGAATTCAGCTGAAGATGCAAAAAAACAGATCTTTAAGATCGCGGCTGAAATTCTCTCCTGCGCGGTTGATGAACTCGATGTCGATGCCGGTAAGGTCTTCGTCAAAAACGACAACTCCCGCGCTGTCGGGATGCATAAAATCGTTCGCAAAGGCCTTCTGGATAATACCCCGGTTATCGGGCGCGGCTCCTATATGCCGGAGGTCTCAAGAACCCGCGAATGGGTTGAAAACCCTAAAGGCCAGCAGGCCGGAACCTTCAGTTTCGGCGCTAATGTGGTTGAGGTTGATGTCGATATGGAAACCGGCGAGGTGAGCGTTACGCAGGCCACCGGCTACCATGATTGCGGGTTTCCGATAAACCTGAAAGCGGTTGAAGGCCAGTATGAGGGTTCAATAGCCTCGGGCGGCCTTGGCAGCTCACTGATGGAAGAGCACCTCTGGAGTGATGGTCGGATGTTAAATCCCGATTTTCTCGAATACAAGATGCCGCTAGCGGTCGATATGCCGGAGATTTCGGCCAATGTCGTCATCACCGACGATCCCAAAGGCCCGTTTGGAGCTAAAGAAGCCGGACTCTTCGGCTCAATGAACAGCTTCCAGGCGATTGGCAACGCCGTCTTCGACGCCACCGGCGTCTGGGTCAAAGATTTTCCGATCACACCGGATAAAGTTTTGAAGGCTTTGGAAGAGCAAAAGGGTGACAACAAATAACGAGGAATAAAAATGACTAAAAAACCATCAAAAATCGATCATATCTGCCTTGCGGTCAAGGATTTGAGTGTGGCGCGCAAAACTTATGAAGATATTTTAGGGCTTGAGCTGGATTGCGAATATATCGCTGAGAGCGAATATATCAAGGTGGCTCGTTACTATATCGGCGAGGTTGCTTTAGAGCTTATGGAATCGACGAGTCCAAACGGTGAAGTCGCGAAATTTATCGAGAAAAAGGGTGAGGGTGTATTCCTGATCTCATATGCGGTCGATGATGTCGAAAAGAAGATGGATGAGCTCAAGGAGAAGGGGCATACCTTAATCGACAAAAAGCCGCGGGAACTCTGCAACAACCGCTACGCCTTTATCAATCCGCCGCAGCAGATGTGCGGGGTTTTGACCGAGATTGTTGACGGCGATTTTACGCTGGATGAATCAGTAATCACTTTAAAAGTTTGAAGGGTGAAGTTAGAAGGGTGAAAACGCCTGCGGCGCAAACTTCTAACTTCTAACTTCTAACTTCACACTTTCTCTGCGAGGTTTATTTCATGAACAAACAAACACGGGTGTTGATCGCCAAACCCGGACTTGACGGCCACGATAAAGGGGCCAAGGTTATCTGTCATGCCTTGAAAGAGGCGGGGATGGAGGTTATCTACAGCGGCCTGCATCGCACTATCGATCAGATCGTCGGCAGTGCCATCGAAGAGGATGTCGATGCCATCGGTTTAAGCATCCTCTCCGGCGCTCATCTCTTTTATGCCGAAAAACTCCTTGCCGCTTTGCAAGAGGCGGATGCTGTCGATATCACGCTTTTTGTCGGCGGAGTAATTCCTGACCGTGACATTGATAAATTGAAAACCTTAGGGGTCAAGGGCGTTTTTCCCGGCGGCCTGCCGTTAAGCGCGACCGTCGATTTTTTACAGAACACATATTCGAAAAGTAACCTGTGAATCACTTAACGGACCCACACAGACGGGAAAGTTTTGTCCGTGTGTGTCTGTGACTGAAAAAAATTACTTGAAAGTTACACAAAACTTAACATAAGGAACAAACATCTAATGGGTGTGGCAAAATATACAACCGACGAGAAAGGCAGGGTTACGGACGTTGAATATCTATCGGGAATCAAGGTGAAACCGGTCTATACACCACAAGATCTTGAGAGTTGCGGTTTCAGTTATGATCGTGATCTGAATGACCCCGGCGAATATCCGTTTACGCGTGGTATCCATCCTCAGGGCTACCGCAGCCGTCCCTGGACGATGCGTCAGTATTCCGGTTTCGGCACCCCGGAGCAGAGTAACGAACGTTTTAAGCTTCTGATCGAAAACGGCCAGAATGGATTAAACGTCGCTTTTGACCTCCCGAGTCAGATGGGACTTGATTCAGATAACCCCCGGGCTGAAGGCGAAGTGGGCCGGGTCGGAATGGCGGTCGATTCACTGAAAGATTTTGAGCTGGCCTTTAAAGATATCGCCCTTAACAAGATCGGTACAGGTTTAACCATTAATGCGGTCGCCTCGATCATGTTGGCGATGTATCAGGCGGTGGCGCAAAAATATGGCTACAAGAAAAACGAGATCAGCGCGACCCCGCAAAATGACATCTTAAAAGAGATCATCGGTCGCGGTGCCTGGATCTATCCGGCTAAAGCTGGAGTAAAACTTATCGGCGACACGATTGAATATTCGGTAAAAGAACTGCCCAGATGTAATCCGGTAAGTATTTGCGGCTACCATATCCGCGAATCCGGTGCGACCCCGGCTCAGGAGATAGCCTATGCCATCCAGATTGCCAACACCTATATCGATGAGGTTTTAGCCCGGGGCCTTGAGATTGACGACTTTGTCGGACGTTTCTCTTTCAATATCAATATCTACGGCAACCTCTGGGAGACCATCGCTAAATTTCGGGCCGCTAAAAAGATGTGGGCGAGAAACCTTAGCGAGCGTTACGGAGCCGGGAAAAAGGATAAAAAAGTTCTCTTTTTTCGCGGCCTGTTCGGCGGCGGCGGCTCGGGGCTGACCAAGCAGCAGC
>JAYEMC010000131.1:0-4126 GCA_034717935.1 Pseudomonadota bacterium
AGGCGATGACGGTAAGCAATGCAGAAAACGCCTCCAAAGGCCGGGAACTGATGCAAAGTGCCTTGGTCGTAATCAGGGAATCCGATCAGTCCATGAATGAAATGACCGTTGCCATGAATGAAATTTATCAGGCCAGTCAGGATATCGGTAACATTATCAAAAAAATTGACACAATCGCCTTTCAAACTAACTTGTTGGCCCTCAACGCAGCTGTTGAAGCGGCCCGAGCTGGCGAACATGGGACCGGGTTTGCAGTTGTCGCCGAGGAGGTTCGTAATCTCGCATTACGATCTACCGAATCTGCTAAGGAGACTCAGGAAATGATCCAGAACTCTCTGAACAAGGTCATGGTTGGAGTTGAATTAGTTGAAAAAACCGAGGGAAAATTTAAGGAAGTTATTGACGCAACGGATGAGGTTGGCGGCCTGGTGAATGAAATAGCTCAGGCTTGCACCGAACAACGAAGCGGTTTGGAACAGATTGCCACGGCAATGAACGAGATCGACATGGTGACCCAGAGGAGTGTCGAACAGGCATCGGAAAGTGCTGATGTCTCGGAAGAGATGGAGCAGGAAGCCGGGAGTTTGCGAGGAACCGTATCTGAACTGGCGCTGGTTCTCGATGGGAATCATATCCGTAATGATGCTCGGCAATTGGTAAAAAAAGCCCTGAAAATGGCCAAGAAAAATGGTCTGCAGTCGACGCTCACCGCTATACAGGATAAGAATGGCCCCTTTACCAAGGGTGATGAGCTTTATGTCTATGCCGGTTCAACCGACTATGTCACCCTGCTGGCTCACCCCATTACGCCCGACAAGCTTTGCGGCCCTGATCTCAGCGAGTTGACAGATATCAAAGGAAAAACATTCTTCAACGATCTCATTCAGGTGGCGGAAAGTAGTGGCGAAGGCTGGGTCAGCTACTGGTGGCCAAAGCCGGGGGAATCAGCTCCCTCCCTCAAAAGTACTTATTTGATGAAGGTGCCCGGAGAAAAAGTCTATTTTGGTTGCGGGATCTATGCTTGATGACTTGTAACTATTCAGCGTAAGTATAGAAATGTCGTATATTGATGAAATTTAGCGAATTCTGGGTACATAACCCGATTCTCCGAAGGAAATCGGGATTGTGTCCCCTGAATTTGCGGGTTAGCTGAATAGTTACGATGGTTTTTAAATTTAAGGGGTCTCTTCGTTAAATGAAAAATACTGTTTTGAAAATTCTTTTTTTACCATTTTTGTGGCTGTGCTGGATGTTGGTTGCGGCTCCGATGGCCTCAGCTGAACTTACTTTTATCGAGCCGATAACCTCTATGGAGTTTGTTTGGGTACCGGGGGGTACTTACCAGATGGGGCAGACGGAGTCGGAAAAAAAGTATTTGATCAAACAGATGGGGCGCGATAAGTATGAAAAATATTGTGCTGAGGAGCTACCTCGTCATCAGGTCAGGGTTGACGGTTTCTGGATGGGGCGGTACGAGGTGACGAACGCCCAGTATCGGCATTTCAAGTCGACTCATGACAGTAAGTCGTATGGAGGGCACTCATTGAATGGTGAAAAGCAGCCGGTGGTTGAGGTTTCCTGGGAAGATGCGGTTGCCTATGCCCAATGGTTGTCGGCTAAAAGTAAGAGAAAATATCGTTTGCCGACTGAGGTCGAATGGGAGTATGCCTGTCGGGCCGGGACGACCACGGTTCGTTATTGGGGTGACGATGCGATCTTAGCCTGTCGTTACGCAAATGTGGCTGACCAGACGGCCAAACAAAAATGGCCAAAATGGAGTGTTCACGATTGTGATGACGGTTTTATCGTGACCGCTCCGGCGGGCAGCTTTCAGCCCAATAGTTTTGGCCTTTACGATATGCTGGGTAATGTCTGGGAGTGGTGTTCTGATTGGTATGGTGAAAATTATTATAAAGAGAGTCCGGAGAATAATCCACGGGGTGTTGGTTCGGGGGCTTATCGGGTTGCGCGCGGTAGTTGTTGGGACAATCCGTCGAGGTTTGTACGTTCGGCCAGTCGTAATCGGCGCCGACCTGATAATCGCGGCTACGCCCTTGGGTTCCGGTTGGTGGCTACAAATGCGGCGCCTTAAAAATGATCTCTTTGGTAATTGAAAAATATGCGCCGCCGGGAAACGGACTTGGTTTTTATCAGGGCAAGGCAGTCTTTGTACCTCAAACGGCAATTGGCGATGAGGTTCTGGTAAGTGTTGAAAAAGAGAAAAAACGCTATATCATCGGGCGTCTGGAGGAGCTTGTAAAACCTGGTCCTAAGCGTCGGAAAGTGCCTTGTCCTCATTATGCAGAGTGTGGTGGTTGCGATCTGCTCCATCTGTCTTACAGTGATCAGTTGGAGCTTAAAAAGGAGATGCTGGTTCAGGTTCTGGCCGGAGCCGGGATTCAGGCGGCAGTTAACCTGGTCTCCGCTCCGAGCGAATTTTATTACCGACATCGTGCCCTTTTTCGGTGTGATCAGGAGACTGGAGATTTTGGTTTTTTGCGTCGTCGCAGCCATAAAGTAGTTGTGGTTCCGGGTTGTCTGGTTTTAACGAAAGGGTTGACGATCTTGCTGAAAGAGATCGCGGCGTCACCGTCTTTGCCGAAAAAAATGACGACATTTTACGGTCTGGCAAGTACCGGCGGAGACTTCGCTGCGGCCGCAAATAATGGTCGTAACTATCAGGCGATTCCCGGAATCCCGGAAACTGTAACCGAAAATTATGGTTTCGGTGATCTTGAATTGGCGGCTTCAGGTTTTGTTCAAGCAAATCCGGCGATAACCCGGCTGATGATCAGTGATCTTATGCGATATTGTGCCGATGTTCCTGAATTGGCTGAACTCTATGGCGGCAGCGGTACTTTCTCTCTGCCGTTGGCAACTATCGCCCTGAACCTGACTGTTTATGAAAGTGATTTGGCGGCCGCCGCCAGAGGTCGCCGCAATGCGGCCCGTAATGGTTTGAAAAATGTTCATGTAGTCAGCGGCCGGGTCGAGAAAAAAACATTGCCCGAGGCTCTTGATACCCTGGTTGTTGATCCTCCGCGTAACGGCCTGCAACCGGTTATTATCGAAAAAATGGTTAAAAGCCGGGCTACACAGCTTATCTATATCAGCTGCAACCCGGCCACCCTGGCTCGCGATCTTGCCCGTCTCAAATCCTTTGACAACGGTTTTACGCTTGATTCGCTAAAGGCCTACGACATGTATGCCGGTACAACCCATCTTGAAGTTATGGCCGTTCTCAAACGTTAAACTTTTACTTACGCTGAATAGTTATAAAAAAATTACCCTAAAAACTTGCGGACTAAATTAGCCAACTCTTCTGCATAGTTTTTGATTTCGTCGTAATTCTCTCCTTCAAGCATTATGCGAAGTTTGTTCTCTGTGCCCGAATAACGGATCAGCAGGCGTCCATGACTTTGTAGTTTTCTCTCGACTTCAGCAATTTGGCGGTTTAAGGCTGGAACTTCAGTGACTAAGGTTTTCTTTTTGACCGGGACGTTGATTAGAATTTGGGGGAAAATTTCCATGACTGCAGCAAGATCAGCTAGAGATTTCCCCTCTTCGACAATGACAGCCAGGACTTGTAAAGCCGAAAGAATGCCGTCGCCAGTGGTGTTGTGATCCATGAAGATCAGATGTCCTGATTGCTCACCGCCGAAGTTATAGCCTTTAGCACGCATCTCCTCAACCACATAGCGATCACCAACCTGGGTGCGAATTAGGTTGATATCAGCCTCGTTCAATACTTTTTCAAGTCCCATATTACTCATTACCGTAGCGACTACGGTACTTTTTTTAAGTATTTTTTGGCGTTGCATATGGAGGGCGCAGATCGCCATGACCTGATCACCATCAATTATGTTGCCGGTGGCATCGACGAAGATGACCCGGTCGGCATCCCCATCAAAAGCGATGCCGATATGGGCCTGCTCATCGATTACTTTTTGTTGCAGTTTCTCCGGGTAGAGGGAGCCGCAGCCTGAATTGATGTTTTTGCCGTCCGGATCGATACCGATCGTAATGACTTCGGCTCCAAGTTCGTTAAAAACCGCCGGAGCAATCTTATAGGCGGCACCGTTACCGCAATCTATAACCAGTTTCATGCCTTCCAGAGTGAGATGGT
>JAYEMC010000132.1:0-4123 GCA_034717935.1 Pseudomonadota bacterium
GAAAAGGATAAAAACAACTCAAGCTCCCTCTACCCCCTCTCCGATTTCAACCCGCGCGTAAAAGAGGCATTGGGTAAAGGCTACCTTCAGGGCCGCTACGGCGCCCTGCCGTTCATCGGTGAGGTCAACTTCTGATGGGTAGCGACAACCTCTTTAAAAAACGCAAAGCACGTAAAGCGGAATCTCTGAAAAGAACCCGGGCCAAACGCGATTCATACGCTACCGTACTCATCGTCTGCGAAGGTGAAAAAACCGAGCCCAACTACTTTACCGAATTGCGGGATGACTTAAAGCTCAACACCGCCAACATCCGGATAACGGGAGACACTGACGGATCGTCTCCCATGGATGTAGTCAATTACGGATTTAAACATTTCAAGGAATATGACCGCACCTTCTGTGTCTTTGACAAGGACAGGCACACAAACTATCAGCAGGCATTAAACAAAATCCGGGACAAGAAACAGCCCAAAGTCCATGTACTTCAGGCAATCACCTCGGTACCATGTTTCGAGTTCTGGCTTTTGCTCCATTTTCGCAAAACCACCAAAAATTTTGACACCGGACCAGGATCGATCTGCGACCGGGTTATCTCCAAGCTTGAAGCCTATCTACCCGGATACGCAAAAGGTAGAAAAGGGATTTATCGGCAAACTAAGGAAAAACTCGACACGGCCATAAAAAATGCCGCGGAGGTCGCTGCACACTGCAAAAATGCCGGCACCGACCATCCTTCTACCCAGATTCATGAATTGATTGTTTTCCTTCAAAAATTGAGAAGCGACAAATAAGCAGGTAATGTCATGCACTTGAAAAATGTAATACTTCGTAATTTTCGTTGTTTCAAAGAACTATCATTAGATTTGCATCCGCGCTTGACGGTTCTGGTAGCGGAAAACGGCGGCGGCAAGACCTCCGTTCTTGATGGCATCGCCATAGGGCTTGCTCCGGTTCGACGCTATCTTTCCTCTGCAGATCAGAGGCTCTCCGCCAAACCTGGAATTTCGGATAACGATTTTCATTTGGAAACTTTCAAACCAGACCAGCTCCCGAAAAAATGTGCTTTCACTCAAATCGAAGTTGAAACCACAAATGAGATAAAATGGGATAAATGGCGTGCAGCCTCTAAGGGAAAAAAACCAAACAACAAAATCGGCCAGACTAAACTGGCGGCCTATGGTTCAAATATTCTGGAGAGTCTGAAAAGTAACAAACCTGAACTATTGCCTGTTTTTGCATACTATGGTGCCAAACGAGGCTGGGTTACAATTCCAACGGCTCAATACAGCACTAAAATTGACTTCAACCAACCAGCTTCCGCTCTGGCTGGTGCTCTGGAGTCGCTGAGCGATTTTAAAAATATGCTCAAATGGTTTGATCTTGAAGAGATTGCCGAACTCCGCACCAACAAAGGATGTAAACCGGAAGACTACCAGGAATCAGACTCCCTTACTTCTGTCCGCGCTGCTGTAGCACTGGTTCTTGGGGATATTTATAAAAATCCGCACTTTGATAGCCAGCATAAATTTGTGGTTGAATCCAAAACCGGACCAAATCTTCTTCAGGTTTCACAGCTGAGCCAGGGATATCAAAGTATGCTGGCGTTGGCAATGGATTTTGCTCGCCGCTTGGCATTGGCAAATAAACATCTTGATTTCAACAATATTTTTGATTTTCCTGAAATCAATGAATACATAGGCAAATCGAAAACCGACAAAGAAAGCAATTGGAATACAAACGAAACAGATATCGGTTCCTTAACGGCTTTGGCCCCGGCAATAATGCTGGTCGATGAAATAGATCTCCATCTTCATCCCTCCTGGCAGCAAAGGGTGCTGGATGATCTTATGCGCGCCTTTCCCGGAACCCAGTTTATCGTCACCACCCATAGCCCCCAGGTTTTGACAACCGTACCGTCGGAATCCATCCGCGTACTTGAAGATGGAAAAGTCTACGCTGCTCCACCCGGTTCCGAAGGCGCGGAATCATCGCGGGTATTGAAACGAATTTTAGGAGTAAACTCCCGCCCCTTAGAAAACGAAGCGACCCGGGAACTAAATGAATATCTGAAGTTGGTCGACAACGACCAATGGAACTCAGACCAGGCATTGGAATTGCGCAAAAAACTTGATGAACGTTATCAAAACGAAGAACCCGCTCTTTTAGAAGCCGATCTTCACATCGAAAACCGCAAATGGGAGATGGAAGAGTGAAGCGGATTCTGAAAGGAGCTGAGCCTGAGAATCTCATAAATTATCGTAATACAAATCCCGATGCAACCTGGCAAGAGATGCAAAAAGATTTAAGCCTCAATGGTCAGCAAGCTTCTCTTGATTGTCGAGCACAGACCATAAGCGACCAGAAAGGGCTTTGCGCCTTCTGTGAAATCGACATCAGTGGCAACAACCCTCTGAAATGCCGGATTGAACATTTCCATCCGAAATCAGACAATACAAATCAACACAACTGGGCTCTTGATTGGCAGAACATGCTTGCCGTATGTAACGGCGGAAGTCGACCGGAGATTTCCGACGCCTCATTTCATATGCCGCCCATCAATGAGAATTTAAGCTGTGATGCTCATAAAGACCGGATGATTCAATCAGGAAAGCTGCCTGAAAACTGCGAGGGCTGGATTCTTAACCCGCTTCAGCTAAAGGCTTTCCCGACGCTGTTTCGCATTGAAAAAAGTTCAGGCAGAATTACTCCCGACCCCGCAAGCTGCATGGTCTGTGAACCCTGGTCAAATAATCATCATAGCAATCTGGAAAACCTGGTAGAACACACCATCACCATGTTAAACCTTAACTGCGACCGTCTGAAGGAAGCGCGTTTAAAGGTAATTCGCAACATCGAACACAACAAGAAAAAGCAAAGGCAAAAAGGGCTTTCCCCGAAACAGGGACTCGAAAACCTGGCCCAACGTTATTTTCGTAAACAGTGGCCGGGATTTTTTACAACCATATATCTCTGTCTCGGCACGGCGGCCGAAACTTATCTCAAAAACGTCTCATTTCAAGGATAATTAATGTCAACCGACTACCCGAAAAAACTTATTGAAACGGCGCTGCCGCTGGATGATATTAATGCGGCTGCATCACGCGAAAAATCGATTCGCCACGGCCACCCCTCGACCCTCCATCTCTGGTGGGCCCGGCGGCCTTTAGCCGCAGCCCGGGCGGTGCTGTTTTCCCAGTTGGTCAACGATCCCGGCGGTAAACGCGGTTACGGGAAATACAAAGGGCAGACTAAAGCCGACGCCCAGCGCGAACGGGAGAAACTTTTCGCGATTATCCGCGATCTCGTCAAATGGGAAAACACCAACAACGAAGAGGTTCTCGAACGCGCCCGGGAAGAGATCAAAAAATCGTGGCGCGAAACCTGTGAAATCACCGGTGACGACCCGGAGAAAATGCCGCCATTTCTCGACCCCTTCGCCGGCGGCGGCGCCATCCCGCTTGAGGCCCAGCGGTTGGGCCTTGAAGCCCACGCCTCCGATCTTAATCCGGTAGCGGTAATGATCAACAAGGCGATGATCGAAATCCCGCCGAAATTCGCCGGGAAAAAACCGGTCGGCCCGATCCCGATAGCCGACGAAAAATCCATGCCCAAAATGGATGCCGCCTGGCCCGGCGCCACCGGCCTCGCCGAAGATGTCCGCCGCTACGGCCACTGGATGCGGGAAGAGGCTTTTAAACGAATCGGTCACCTCTATCCTGAGGTGGATCTGCCGAAAAAACAGGGCGGCGGCAAGGCCAGGGTGATTGCCTGGTTGTGGGCGCGGACGGTAAAAAGTCCCAACCCGGCTTTCAGTGATGAGCATGTGCCGCTGGTCTCTAGTTTTTTTCTCTCCACAAAGAAGGGTAAGGAGACCTATGTTCAACCAATCGTAGAAGGTAGTTCCTATCGCTTTACCGTGGTTAACGGCAAACCGGATGATAGCAAAATTGTTAAGACTGGAACAAAAATATCCCGCGGTAGCTTTAGGTGTTTGATCTCCGACACCCCAATACCTTATAAATACATTGATGATGAGGCCAACAACGGCAGACTACAGACTCGATTAATGGCAATCGTAGCTGAGGGCAAAAAAGGAAGAATCTACTTGTCTCCAGATGATATT
>JAYEMC010000133.1:0-4120 GCA_034717935.1 Pseudomonadota bacterium
GGCACTTTTTTTATATACTTTCAAGTAATATTGGATAATCCCTAAATTTTCAGGGTGTTAAGGTACGTGACATCTCCTGATGATTCATGTCAGTGGCTACAGTGTATAAAAAATAGATACACTTGGACGAAAAAAGTGCATTATTATTTCCCGCTTATCACCTGAAAGTGAATAAATTAAGCAGGTTACGTTGTCAAGTGAGATTTTTCACCTTGTTGGAATACTTTATGCAGACTGTAGATTGTATAAAGTATTAACCAGAAAGACATTGAAGTCTTTTGAATCTAGGCGGAGGTGAATAAAATGAAAAACACATTACGTATCGTCACATTGGTTGCCATTCTGCAAGCAAATTCGGCTTTTGCCGCGAGCGCGGTTGCGGGTGGTGGGGGGATCGGCCTCGCTGGGTGGATTTTTATCGGATTTATGGCTCTTATTGTTGTCTGTCAATTTGTCCCCGTAGTCTTTATGCTTGGATCCATGTTAGTGGGCGTTTTCGGCAAGGCGATGGAAAATGATAAAGTTTTGGACAACCAATAAAATGTCCTACGTTTCAGGTGCCGTTTCAAATTTCAAACTGGGGACAGAATTAAATTCTGTCCCCAGTTACGTAGAGCGCAGCGGCGTTCCTCTAAAACGGGGACAGTCACTGATTAAATGAAATTGTCCGCCTTTGTTTATAGGTTCTCTGGAATCATCTTGTAATTGGTGGCTGTCCCCGTTTTCCCGCGTTTTCCCGTTCGTTTTTCCGCGATTTTTCTTTCCCGATTTTCCGGCGGCTTTACATGGGTACAACTCAGGTTATTGTGTAGTTCTTATCCAGCTCAGCTGGGTTAGGTGGATTATTGGTTGGGTTTGTCCGGCGTGGTAACGCCAGTGGTTTTCGGAGTTGTGATTTCCGAGGTTGTCGTTTCCGTTTCTGAGTCGCTTGTATCCGAACCCGGAGGTAGAGGGAAGATTACTTGATTTGTGCCATCTTCATTATACGAACAGAGATACCAGGCAAGAGGGTTCTGATGGCCTTGGCCGGGGCCCGAAAAGCTGACTGGGCCATAGACCGATGTCATGTTGGTTGTTTCCAGGGTTTTGATTATCTCTCCAGCGGTTTGGTTGGGGCTTTGTTCGAGGGTTTTCAAGATGAGCTCGGCAGCGGCAAACCCTTGGGCCTGGAGCCAATTTTTTAGTTGAGGAAGATCTTCTTGATCTGTCGGTTTTAACCATGATGTTGGGTAGAGGATATGGTTGCCGGTGCGATTTGTCGGTGCGTCGTTAGTGGTTGTGGGTATGCAGTTGACGGGGGTGGCGATAGTTAGAGTCGGCAGAAGTTCGAGGCGTTGGCCTTGTTGGCAGAGTTTGTTGCCGGCAGCCGGGTCGGTGGCGAGAAAGAGAAGCTGGGGTTGGCGCTCTTTGATGATATTCAGAAGATCGTAGAAATTACGTTCATCACTGCGGTAGGTCTCCCATATGGCGAGATCGATATTTTTATCGGCACTAAATTTTCTAAGCCGCCGGGCTTGGCGTATGGCGCAATGGTTTTCGCCATAGATGATACCCAGGCTCTGAATTTTCGGTTCTTGAGTATCGATAAATGCGGATAGCATCTCAAGGTCGGTTGAGTGAGTTTGGGTTAGACGAAATGTGAAAATGCTTTTTTTGTTGATCAGGTTGTCCTGGTCGGCACCGACAATCAGATAAGGGAGGCCGCTCTCTTCGCAGGCCTTACTGGCACTCCAAGCTGTGGTGTTTAATGGTGTGCCGGTAGCGATTACGGTTTCGCCTTCACTGCTTAAGAGGGCGATCAGGGTACGGGCGGTTTCGGGATCGCCTTCACTGTTGAGAAAGCGAATTTTGTATTTATGGTTGGTTAGATTGAACTCGCGTTGCTGAGCAAAACCAAGCTCAAAACCCTCTTGCAGGGTCTTGCCGAGATCGGCAAAAGGGCCGCTTAACGGCAACAGGATTGCAATTTGTGGGCTATCTGTATATTGGTTTTCCAGCGGTTGGCTCCCTTTGACTTCGTTCTCGAAATTGATGGCCGCAACGGGGTTTGACAGAAATGAGGGGAACAGGAGAATAAGAACTAGAAGGGCTCTGAATAATTTGGTACTGTACGGTGAGTCGTGCATTGAGGCCTCATTTGTCGATTTGGTGAGTGGTTTTTTTAAGGTTGGTCTCCTGGTCGCTTTATAAAGCTCTATATAATGAGTTCAGTTCACTATTGCAACCTCGAAGATGTTGTTCTTTTGCTTGACGCTGAAAAGTTAAATGGTTATTAGTGGCTTATCCATAAATTGAACGGTATTTGTAAATAAAAATGAAAACAGAAATTATGCTCACCAATGATGATGGCTTTCATGCTGTCGGAATTAAAGAGCTTGAGATGGGGCTTGCGGGGCTCGGCAATTTGACGGTGGTTGCGCCTGATCGGGAACAGAGCGCCAGCAGTCACTCTTTGACCCTGCAGCGCCCCTTACGGATTACGAAGCGGGCCCCCGATCATTATGAAGTTGACGGCACTCCGACCGATTGTGTTTTCCTCGGGATTAACCACGTTTTGCGTTCCCGGAGACCGGATCTGGTTATCTCCGGGATTAATCGGGGCGGTAATCTGGGTGATGACATAACCTATTCCGGGACGGTAGCGGGGGCAATTGAGGCGACTCTGTTAGGTGTCCCGGCTCTGGCGGTCTCGCTTGACATTGCCCGTGAACACCATTTTGCGACCGCCTCAAGAGTGGCTCGTGAAGTGGCCGGAAAGGTTCTTGAGCACGGGCTGCCGGCCGCCACACTGCTCAATGTTAATGTGCCGGATTTGCCTTGGGAAAAGCTGGCCGGTTTTCGCATCACCCGGCAGGGTAAACGTACTTATTCCGATGTGGTCAGGGAAAATGTCGATCCCCGGGGGCGGCACTACTACTGGATCGGCGGCGAAGTGATACAGGGGGAAGATGTTGAAGGCACCGATGCCACTTTAGTTCGCGCCGGTTTTGTTTCGATTACCCCGATTCATCTTGATTTAACTAACTGCCGGGCCTTGGCGCCGCTTGAAAACTGGGAGTGGAGTTGTTGAAATTATATATTGAAACCTATGGTTGTCAAATGAATGTCTGTGATTCGGGAAAGATTACTCATCTTTTTGCGAGTCAAGGTTATCAGCCAACCAGTGACAGCCGCTCGGCTGATCTTATTGTTATCAACACTTGCAGTGTCCGGGAAAAACCGGAGCTTAAACTTTTCAGTGCTTTAGGCCGCTATATTCCATTGAAAAGACGGCGGCCTGAATTGGTGATCGCGGTTGGCGGCTGTGTCGCCCAGCAGTGGGGTGAGAAACTGCAGCAGCGTTGCCCCGGTCTCGATATTGTTTTTGGTACCCATCAGCTCGATCATCTGCCCCGGCTGGTGGCTGAGGTGCGCCAATCGCATAAAGCCTTAAGCGCTACCGATTTTCTCGATTGCCCCGGCGGCCTTGAGGTGATGGCCAGGCCGGTTCCGGATGCGGTCAGTGCGATGGTGACGATCATGCAGGGTTGTGATAATTTTTGCAGTTACTGTATTGTTCCCCATGTCCGGGGCCGCGAATATTCTCGGCCCAGTGCTGCTATTATCGAAGAGGTTCGCATGCTGGCGGCGTTCGGTATCAAAGAGGTGATGTTGTTGGGGCAGAACGTTAATTCTTACGGTTTGAAGGCGTCGGGTGAGATCAGTTTTGCCAAACTCTTAAAATTGGTTCACGAAGTCGAAGGGATTGAGCGAATTCGTTTTACGACCTCACATCCCAAGGATATGTCGGATGAGTTGATTTCAGCTTTTGCGACTCTGCCCAAACTTTGCCCCTCCCTCCATCTGCCGATGCAGGCCGGCAGTGATGCTGTGCTCAAACGCATGGGACGGGGATATACGGCGGCGTCCTATCTTGAAAAGGTGGATAAATTGCGCCGGGTGGTGCCCGACATCGCCTTGACCACTGATATTATCGTCGGTTTTCCCGGTGAGAGTGAGGCTGATTTTCAGCAAACCTTGTCCATGCTGGAGAAGGTTGGTTATGATCAGATCTACTCTTTTAAATATTCGACCCGTCCCGGTACCCGGGCGGCGGACTATGATGATATAGTTGCTGATG
>JAYEMC010000134.1:0-4113 GCA_034717935.1 Pseudomonadota bacterium
AAGCAGTTATTTGGAAGTTACATATAATTTAATGCAAATAGATCCAGTCGGAAGCCGGAACAAATCTTCCGCCTTTGGCGACAAAAACTTTTCCTACGCCGGTTGCATTACTGCCTTTAAAGCTGATCTTGCCGGCAAATTCGCCGGTATCCCACTCTTTGACCAGAGGAATCATATCTTTCAAATTAGGACCGGTAGTCGGCAAGCCCTTCTCTTTACAGAGCTTGGCTAACTTGACATAGACCATACCGGTAAACCAGCCTTGCATATATGATTGGGGGCGATAGGTAACATCGGCATGGTGTTTTTTATTATACTCACGAATTATTTTGATCATCTTCACATCGCTCTGCTGCCAATAGGCATAAGGAGTAACCCCCATATAGCCTTCACCATCGGGGCCGAGTTTGCCTAAGAGCATCTTCGTCATCGCCCAGAAGGTTCCCATAAATGTTGTTTTCAAGCCAAAATCTCGGGCTCCCTGAATAACGGCCGGAATCGGCGGCACGACATAACCCTGAAAAATACAGTAGTCGGGATTATGGCGTTTGAGATCCAATAACTG
Source organism: Pseudomonadota bacterium (assembly GCA_034717935.1). Taxonomy (GTDB): domain Bacteria; phylum Desulfobacterota; class Anaeroferrophillalia; order Anaeroferrophillales; family Tharpellaceae; genus Tharpella. Next base: position 566 of record JAYEMC010000134.1, read on the forward strand.
ACTCGTAATATCAACCGCTCCAACCTTGGTAACCTCTTCGGCAACAACTTCGACGCCCAACTTTTTCGCCATTTCGCGGGCGTAAGGAATCGGGTCACGGCCAAATTCGGTATCACTGTAAAAGAAGGCAACCGTTGCTTTCTTGCCCTTTTCCTTGGGATTGGCCGCGATATATTTAAGCAAAATGCCGAACTGCTGGGCATAGGTCGGGCCGGAAACAAACATGTATGGATTTTTCGACCGATCTGCCAACTCTTCGGAAAACGAGGTTGAACCGTAAACAATTTTGTAGTTATCATTAATTTCCGGGGCCAACGCTTTACCTTCCCCAGTCGATTCGCCATAGTTCATAACCGGCTTTTCCTTGGCCATCACCTTTTTAAAAGCAGCCACGGCCCGTTTTAAATCATAGCCGGTATCATCATAAAGGTATTCGATCTGCCGGCCGTCAACACCACCCTGTTCATTGGCATACGCCAATGAGTCGGCCAGGCCCTGATTAATATGTTTCCCGGCAAAAGCAAAACGACCGGTAATCGGCTGCTGAGCGCTGATTTTAATAGTTTCACCGGCCCACGCCACTCCCGCCACCATAATAAGACATAGAACCATGATCAAGCTGTTAGATAGTCTTTTCATTCTCTCCTCCTTTGCTTGTTGGTTGTCCTGGAAAACTAAATGGTCTTCCGGGTTTAGATAACTTATTCCTGAAAGTTTATTACTGTTAAGTTATAGCAAGCAGTTTGTTACATCGCTTCACTTTAACCTCTGCTACTTCGTGCCTGACCAAAGCCTACCATCAGTGTTTGAAAGGCCATAGTTTAAAATGACGCTTAACCCGACACCACATTTCAGCCAAACCGTGTGGCTCAAAAACCAAAAAGACGACAATCAGAAGACCAAAAACCACTGTTTGCAAGGGAAAAAGAAAGGACATCGCCTGAGGGAAGATCCCTTCAAAAAATTTGAGGATGGTCTGTAACACTTCGGGAATCAGGGTCATGAAAATAGCCCCGTAAATTGCGCCGAGAATATTGCCGAGGCCACCAACGATAATCATGGCCAAATAACGGATGCTTTCGTGCAGGGGAAAATGTTCCGGGGTGATCGATTTTAGATGATTTACCCAGAGACAACCGGCAATCCCGGCTAGAAAAGAGCTTACGGCAAAAGCATAAAGTTTATAACGAAAGAGATTGATACCCATCAGTTCGGCCGAAATATCACGGTCGCGAATAGCAATGAAAGCGCGACCCACCCGGGTGCGAAAAATATTTCGGCTGACGGTTGCGGCGATAATTACGACTCCAAGGGTAACCCAATAAAAACCGAATTCAGTGCCGACATTAAGACCGAAAATCGTTGGCGGGGCGACATTCAGCCCCCGGATACCTCCGGTCAACGACTCCCAATGCACAAAAAAGAACTCGAAAATCATCTGCGCGGCCAGGGTCGTAATACAGAGATAAAGACCCTTCATCCGCATTGACGGAGCGCCAACAAGAACCCCGAAAAAAGCGGAAGCAAGGCCGGCCAGAGGCAGGCAGAGTAAAAAAGGCAGACCGAAACGATTACTCAAAATGGCCGACGTGTAGGCCCCGATACCGACAAACGCAGCATGACCTAAAGAGATCTGTCCGGCAGCGCCGGTCAGGATATTAAGGCCTAAAGCGGCGACGATGGCAATCCCGGTAATATTGGCCATATAGAGCAGATAATCACCCACCATAAAGGGGAAGAGCGCCAGCAATAAAAACAACACTCCGAGCCAAAAACGACTGGTAGAGCTCGAAAAAACCGCTTCATCGGCGGCATAACTCTCTTTAAAATCACCAATTCGCATTATTTATTATAACCTTTCAATATCTTTGCGACCGAATAGACCATACGGACGGATCATCAGAATCAGCACCAAAACCACAAAAGGAGCGACATTCTTGACGCCGCCGCCAACCAGCGGGTCAAGATAACCACCAGCCAGATTCTCGACAATTCCGACAATAAAGCCCCCTAAAACAGCGCCGCCGATGGAGTCGAGCCCGCCCAGAATGACAACCGGGAAAATTTTTAAGCCAATCCCCCCAAGATTGGGTTGAACTCCACCAATATTACCAATAATCAATCCACCTATTGAGGCAGCGATACTGCCGAAAATCCAGGCCAGAGTAAACATAGCACGGACGTTGATGCCCATCGAAAAAGCCGCCATCTGATCGTTGGCCGTAGCCCGCATAGCCACACCGACCTTTGCATACTTAAAAATCAAAGCAAAGATAGCCACCGTAACCATGGCCACGACAAAACCCCAGAAAAGATTGGAACGGATAATCAGATCGCCCACAATAATTGGCGCGCGAGGGAAAAGGGCGGGAAAACTTTTGTAGTCGGAAGACCAGATCATCTCGGCCAGTCCCATTAAAATTGAGCTTAAACCGATCGTCACCATGACGATACTGATAGTCGGCTGGCCCAGCATGTGGCGTAAAATTGATCGCTCCACCAGCAGGCCCAGAAGGCCGGCTCCGGCCATCACCAAAAGAAAAGAGGGAATTGCGGGCAGACCGAAGAGAACTGAACAGGTATAGAAGATATAAGCCCCGATCATCATAAACTCACCGGTGGCGAAGTTGATAATGCTGGTAGCCTTGTAGATAAGCACAAACCCCAAAGCGATCAGGGCGTAGATACCACCGACGGCGATACCGCTGGTCAAGAGAAGGAGAAAAAAATCCATCTTTAACTTTGCTCCCTTGTTTCGGCGCTTAGGAGGTTGTCCGAGAATAGCAATTTTTTCTCAAATCGAGGCATGTGATAAAAATTACCGCAGGTGTATGTACAATACTCCGAGGATAATTTTTATCACATAACGCTGAGTTGGGGAATAAGGGCATTCTCGGTCAGCCTCCTAAATACGCTTTGATAACTTCCGGATGCTGCTGCACCTCCTGCGGGGTGCCTTCAGCAATTTTCTGGCCGAAATTAAGTACCATGATCCGGTCAGATATATCCATAATCATCCGCATGTCATGTTCGATAATAATAATCGTTAGATCGCGCTCTTCCTGAATATCAAGAATAAAACGAACCATATCTTCGGTCTCTTCGGCATTCATGCCGGCAACCGGTTCGTCCATCAAGAGAATTTTAGGGTGCATGGCCAGAGCCCGGGCAAGCTCGACCCTTTTTTGCAGACCGTAAGAGAGGGTGCTGACCGGTTGTTTACGGATATGTTCAATCTCAAGAAAATCGATGATATTGTTTTCGATCTCTTCTCTGAGCTCCATCTCTTCCCGATGGGCCCGCCCCCAATAGAGTGCTGCCCCTAAAAGCCCGGTCTGCAAATGCGCATGAGATCCCAACTTAATATTATCAAGTACGGTCATACCGCGAAAAAGGGCGATGTTCTGGAAGGTTCGAGCCAGCCCCATAACCGCACGCCGATCAGGAGAGATATGCGAAATGTTGGCTTGATCAAAAACGATCTCACCTTTTTGCGGTTGATAAAAACCGCCCAAACAATTTAAAATCGAGGTTTTACCAGCTCCATT
>JAYEMC010000135.1:0-4106 GCA_034717935.1 Pseudomonadota bacterium
GATCGAGTTCTTCGGGGCGAATCTTGACTTGCAGAGGCTCTTTTAGAGCAAAGGCGAGGCAGGGGGTACCGTGATCGAGTGTGGCCGCAGCGATGTTGAAGGTCGAAGTTGCAAAGATGGTTGCACTTTTACGGGCTCGTTTGGTGGTCGCTTCCGGTTGAAATTTTCGGCGGCAGGCAAAGGTTCTTTGTTCAATAATCTCTTCATGGATATCATGGACGGTGATCAGGAGCTCATAGTGGGCTGTCAGGTTCCAGCAGTAACCCTGAAGCTTGTGTCCGATCATCTCGATAATTCCCGGCGGGCCATAGATATGCAGGTGTTTAGAGCGGTTTAAAGTCAGCCGTACAAGGTGATCGAAACCGATCAGGTGGTCGATATGGCCGTGGCTGATAAAGATGTGCGAAACCTTTAGCAGCGGTTTTGCCGAGAGTCTATGCAGGTCGCCGAGGTCAAAGAGCAGGGCCTGGCCGCTATAGGTGTGGTGCAGGATAAATCCCGGATCGCCAAAGGGTGGGTTAAGTGCTTCTATGTGCCAGGGAAAAGTCATATGTCATCTCAGTTAGTGAAATTTAGAGAATTTGTCAATAAATAGCTAAGAACTGAGCCAAAATGGTTGCGAAAATGAAGAGATTTATGTTAAGATGGAGATCTTTTTTCAAAAAATGCTGGATTTTTTCCTCTTTATGGAGATTTATGTGAGCAATTCCTCTTTACGGAAGACTTTTTTACCGCGCTGTATGGCAATTGCCATCGGCAGTTTGCCCCAGCCTGAAGTTGCCCCAACCCTTGATTTGATTGCAGATTGTTTGCCGGAAGTGCCTTTCTGGCCGCAACTGCCCAATCGCTCTTTTCTCGAAGGTATGTATGTTCAGTATGGGGAGGGGCTGCCCGGAGCGGTACTTGATGAGTCAAGTGAGCGCTTCTATCTTGATCCGGATCAGGCCGATTTTGCCGAGCAGTTAACCGCCTTTTATGAGGCGGTGATGGCTGTTGATCTCGACTATTTTGCCATCGGTCGGGAGCGGGCCTCCGGTTTGTGGGAAGGGCTGCCGGCTCTGGCGGAGCGTTACCGGGAGAAAGCGCCGACTATGGTCAAAGGTCAGGTGACCGGGCCGATCAGTTTTGGTCTCGGGGTTACCGATGCCGAAAAAAGATCGATTATTTATGATTCCACGCTGGCCGATGTTGTGGTCAAACATCTGAACATGAAAGCCCGCTGGCAGGAAGCTTTTCTCAAGCGCTGTTTTCCCGACTTGCCGACCCTTACGTTTTTCGATGAACCCTATATGGTCTCTTTTGGTACCGCCTTTTGTACACTCTCTCGGGAGCAGGTCAAAGATCTCTTAAATGAGGTCAGTGCCGGACTTAAAGGGTTGACCGGAGTCCACTGCTGCGGCAATACGGATTGGTCTCTGCTGCTCGATACCGGGGTTGACTTGTTGAATTTTGATGCCTATGAATATGGAGAGAACCTGCTTCTCTACCAGGATGAGCTGGAAACATTTCTTGGTGCCGGGGGCTATCTGGCTTGGGGTGTCGTGCCGACCAGTGAGGCCGTGGACAATGAAGATGTAGATTCCTTGTTGGCGCTGCTCACGACCCAAATGGAGCGTTTAAGTGGTGCTGAAATACCGCTCAAAAGCATTTTAGAGCGCAGTTTTGTCTCGCCCAGCTGCGGGGCCGGATCGTTGACCCCGGCTCGGGCTGTTCGCGTCTTCGAACTGACAAAAGAGCTCTCCGAGCGTTTACGAGAATATTACAAATTATAGTTTTATATACCCAACCTGGAGGTTGACTGTTGTGAGTGACGATAAAAAGAAGCAAAATGAAGATATTTCCTTGCCCGAAGATGAAACGGGAACTGAAGATGAGACCAGGGACGACTCTTCTGACGAGAATCTTGATGATCAGTCTGAAAGCACGGAGGAGAGCGCCAAAATTGAGCTTGAAGATTTAGGTCAGGAGATCGAGCTTGAAGAGGCCCTGGCCATTATCGAAGAGGGTGAAGAGGAAAATTCTGACGCCGGCAATGGCGAGGGTGAAGAACTTATTCTGCCGGATGAACTGCCGCTTTTGCCGGTTCGCGACGTGGTTGTTTTTCCTTTTATGATTATGCCTCTTTTTGTCGGCCGGGAGGCTTCGATCAAGGCGGTTGACGAAGCTCTGGCCGGCGACCGGCTTATCTTTCTGGTCACCCAAAAAGATCTTCGGGAAGAGAATCCGGGTCGGAGCGGGGTCTACCGGGTTGGTACGATCTCAATGATTATGCGGATGTTGAAGTTGCCCGATGGCCGGGTAAAGATTCTGGTTCAGGGTCTGGCTAAGGCGGCGATTACTGAAGTTGTGCAGCGCGAACCTCTCTTTAAGGTGCGGATTGAAAAGCTTGAAGATGTCGAAAGCGATAAACTTGATCTCAAAACCGAAGCCATGATGCGGAGCGTTAAAGATCGCTTGGAAAAGGCAATCTCACTGGGTAAACCGATTGCTCCGGAAGTTGCAATGATCCTCGATAACGTCAATCTTCCCGGGCGTCTGGCTGATCTGATTGTCTCCAATCTCGGGGTTAAGCTAAAAGTTGCTCAATCTTTTATGGAGGAGCGGGATGGTCTCAAACGCTTAAGTCAGATCAATAAAATTCTGGCCAAAGAGATCCAGGTTCTGGGTATGCAGGCCAAGATCCAGAATTCGGCCAAGGAGGAGATGACCAAGACCCAGCGGGAGTACTTCTTAAAAGAGCAGATGAAAGCGATTCGTCATGAGCTCGGTGATAGTGATGACCGGACGGCCGAGATGGAAGAACTCCGTGATAAAATCAAAAAATGCAAGATGCCGAAACCGGCCCTTGAGGAGTCGACCAAGCAGCTTGAACGTCTTGAAAGAATGCATCCTGATGCGGCTGAGGCCAATATTATCCGTACCTATATCGACTGGATGATTGAGGTTCCCTGGCATAAGAAAACCCGGGATAATCTAAACCTTGTCAAGGCCCGCCAGATTCTGGAAGACGACCATTATGGTCTGGGTAAGATCAAAGAGCGGATTATCGAATACCTGGCGGTCTGTAAACTCAAAAGCAAGATGAAAGGGCCGATTTTATGTTTTGTCGGGCCTCCCGGCGTCGGCAAAACCTCTCTTGGAAAATCGGTGGCCCGAGCTTTGGGGCGCAAATTTTACCGTCTTTCGTTGGGCGGTATGCGGGATGAGGCCGAGATTCGCGGCCATCGGCGCACCTATATCGGGGCCTTGCCGGGGCGGATTATCCAGGGTCTCAAACAGGCGGGAACCAAGAATCCGGTCTTCATGATGGATGAGATTGATAAACTCGGCAATGATTTTCGTGGCGATCCGGCCTCGGCCCTGCTCGAGGTGCTAGATCCTGAACAGAACTCCGAGTTCAGTGATCACTATCTCAATGTTGCTTACGATCTCTCACATGTAATGTTTATTACCACTGCCAACTCCCTGGAGCCGATTCCGGCAGCCTTGCGCGATCGTATGGAGATTATTGAACTCTCCGGTTATACTGATGAAGAGAAGTTGAATATCGCCAAGCGTTACCTGATCCCCCGGCAGATTGAGGAGAACGGTATCAGCACCAAATATATCAATTTCTCCCGTGCCGCTCTGTTGGCTTTGATTAATAGCTATACCCGGGAGTCCGGGGTACGAAACCTGGAACGTGAAATTGGTTCTTTGTGTCGTAAAGTTGCGACTAAAGTCGCCGAGAAAGAGAAAATCGGTAAAACCATGATAACCCCGGCTTCTCTGCACCGATTTTTAGGGCCGGTTAAATTTCTCCCTGAAAGTGGGCAGGGCGAGGATCAGGCCGGCGTCGCTACGGGGCTGGCCTGGACGCCCTATGGCGGGGTGGTGCTTATGGTCGAGACCTTGCTCATGCCGGGCAAGGGGGCGCTTTCGCTGACCGGACACTTGGGTGATGTGATGAAAGAGTCGGCCCAGGCGGCGATGAGTTTTATCCGCTCCCGCTCGCGGGAGTTTGGTTTGTCCGCCGATATCTTTAAGGATAACGATATTCATATCCATGTTCCGGCCGGGGCCACACCTAAAGATGGTCCTTCAGCCGGGGTGACGATGTTGACCTC
>JAYEMC010000136.1:0-4090 GCA_034717935.1 Pseudomonadota bacterium
CCGCTAAAGTCTTCAAATGATCCTCAAAACCGCTTTCGGGAATAATCATCAGAATAATAATTTTAGCTTTCTGACCATCTAAAGAGTTGAAATCAACCCCTTCCCGAATCACCGCCATAACCCCCATGATACATCGACTCTTAGGAAGGACGCCATCAGCCATTGTCCCATGCGGAATTGCAATCCCTTTACCCAGCCCCGTACTCAACGAACGTTCCCGCTCAATAACCGAACGTAAGAGAGGTTCTTGCGCATCCTCCGGCAAATTATAGGTCTCCACCGCAAAACCGACCATCTCTTTAAGCAGGCTCCACTTATCTTCAACCTCAAACTCCAGCGAAATCGCATCACGGCCGACGACCCCAAAGAGTAAATGACCCGTTTTTCCGGTCTCGCCGGCATATTGCAAGACCCTTTTAACCATTACCGGCCCAATCAGTTCACTGACCACGATAGAACCTAAGATAATCGCCGTCACGGTTGCTTCATAAGGCCGGAAAAGAGGATTTTCCTGCATCGCAACCAACAATCCAATCGCGACTCCAGCCTGGGGTATTAGACAAAAACCCAACAATTTACCAACCGGCTCAGGCGCCCGGGTCAGCCACCCACTCACTCCGGCCCCTAGAAGTTTACCACCATAACGGGCCAGAATATAGGTTGTCCCGACAATACCCAACGAAGGTAGCAGGGCTAAATTTAGATGGGTTCCGGCCAGGGTAAAAAAACAGACGTAGAGAAATGGTTCCAGATCCTCGACCGAGGTCAGAATCTGGCGGTTAGCCGAAGAAAAATTGGTTATTACAAAACCCAAAACCATATTGGGCAAAAGTGGTGAAATCTTGAGCCACAACGAAATCCCGGTCGTAAAACAGACAACCATCAACAATAAAGAGACAAAATGGGCCTTCTCCTGAAGATGACGTGCCAGAACCGTCATTATCGCCCCACTACCAACACCAACCAGCAGCGCCTGTCCCAACACCAACCCGGCCTGGGTAACCTGCGCTCCAAGATCAGCCCGACCTCCTAGACGACCACCAATCACGACTGAGACCAGAACAAAAATAACAATCGCCAAAACGTTATCGAGGGCGACTACCGATAAAAGATTTTTCACTAAAGGCCCGTCGGCCTCGGTCTCCCGAATTACCGACAAGGTTGCCGCCGGGGCTGTTGATGCCGCAATCGTCGCCAAAAGAAGAGAAATAACCCAGTTATCAAGCCAGAAATTACAGAAAAAATAGACCGCGACCATCGCCATCAAGGACTGAGCCAGAGCAATTGAGAGAAGAGTTAACGCCTGAGGGGCTATTCGCCGTATTTTGAGATGAGAAGCGATCGAAACAGCAATCAGACTTAAAGCCATTTCGGAGATTGGTTTAAGGGTATGATAGACGATCTCGTGGGTTAAGAGATGGGTAAGGTAGGGGCCGATAATAATCCCGGCAACTATATTTCCGGTAACCGAAGGCAGATGCAGACGCCGGGCCGCACTGCCCCCCAGCAGCCCAGCCGTCACCAGAACACTCACCGCGAGAATGGCGTTCACAAAACCCGCCCCGCTCCGGTTTCAAATAAAACGCCGGCAATCTTGCCCTGACATTCCAAAATAGTCATAACCGCACTATAGCGAAGCCCAATAACTTAGACAAGTAGAATTTGATCTGCAAACTTGAAGGGTGCCCGAATTTCTTACCTTTCACAAAATAGCCCACATTGAATAGATTGTTTATTAGGCGTAAATCACAATATTGGTCTTGATTTATGTTGTAGTTTGTGCTTAAGAACGTATTTACGATATACACGCAACAAAGTCTGTTTTTCTTATAATATCACATAGTTACAACTGTTTTTAACTTACCATTTTCTGCTGTAAAGTCAAGTTTTTTCTCCGAAATAGCGGAGGGAAAAGCCAATTGTGAGAATGGGCCTCAAAATGCTCGTCGGAACAATTGGCTTTTCCCGTAGCGGGCTCACTCCATATTACCCTGACCTTCGGATTGTATAGAAGTTCTTTCCATGACGGTGTCCATAGCTTTGAAATAGTCGCGTTGGGCTTTGCGATTAGAAAGCTTGCTATAGCGCTGAGTGGTTCTGCCCCTTGAATGACCAAGAATATCTTGGATACTAACCAAATCTGCATCTGCGTTGAGCAATTGAGTGGCCATTGTGTGTCGTAATCGATGACACGATGCCGACACGCCGCATTTTTTTGAATAATATTCTATTCGTTTCTGGATACCTCGTACTGAGATTGGTTGCCTTCTGTATGCCCCCTTCCCAAAAGGGCATATTGCCATAGTTACAGGGGAATCAAGGTACGGAACATTTTATATTTCCAAAGGATTAAAAGGAAGAGTTATTGACAACCGTAGCGGCACAGGTAACTCTTGGCAGTTGCTCAAATAGCAAACTAATTTCGCACAAATGGAGTCGAAGTAAAATCAACAAGACAAAAAAATAGCGCGATAAATGAGAAAGTTGATTGCTGTTTTTTCTCATTTATCGCGCTAAAAAATTACAGTTTCAGGCGAATTTTCTCATATTAAAAATCAAAACTTAAATCCCATTCTCAAAGCTAGAACTCAAGCAAACCCCAACACTTCCCAGCTGATCCCGGTAAATCCCAGCCTTTTCTAAACTTTCTCATATATCTCGCTAACTGACACACAAACACCTAGGCAACAGACAGGCAACACCCAACAAAAAAGCACCTACCGAATTAACGGTAAGTGCTTGATATTATTGAAGCCGATGCGCAGACTCGAACTGCGGACCTACTGATTACGAATCAGTTGCTCTACCACCTGAGCTACACCGGCAAAACTAACTATTTTTGCTTGCTATCTATAATTTCTATCAATGCTATCGGCATCATGAGGGTTGAACACTATAAATATCTTTCACCCTGAAAATTCATCCGAGATGCAACTACCAAAGCGGAAAATCATCTAATTGCTTTTGCTCAAAATTGCAAGCTAAAAGTAGAGTGCAACACGGCTTTCCATCTAATCTGTTTCCATTTTTCTACCTCTGTGCTAGAGGCTATCCGAGAATGCTCTTTTTCTTAAACGCTTCATTATGCCAAAAAATAATAGTATATTTGTGAAACCAATAGAACCACGCCTTTCTGCACCCATGACTGATCAGGATATCCGGCAGACGGTTTGCCGGATTTTGATCGAATGGGAAAAGCGGCCTCAGGCTCTCGATCAACTTCTGGAGAGACATCTGCGCCGGGCAAAAGTTGAATGCAACCAAACCCAAAGAGCCTTGGCCACCCACTTGACAGCCGGAGTGGTGCGCTGGCGTTTGCGCCTTGATCACTATATCGAGAAACTGCAAAACCGCAAAAAAAAGGTAAAACCGGAGCTGAGAAACATCTTGCGCCTGGCGCTTTTTGAACTGGGATTTCCGCCCGACCGGCCTCGACCAAATTACGCTATAGTTTCCGAAGCGGTTAATCTAACCCGAATTATAGCTCCCGGCCGCGAAGGCTTTATCAATGGTATATTGCGCTCTTTTTTGCGCCGGGATGGGGATGAACTTCTGCCCGAGGATAATGATCAACCGAATAATCTGGCTATTCGTAACTCTCTGCCGAGTTGGCTGGTCAGGAGATGGCAGAGTGATTTCGACCCGCTTGCCGTCCAAAGCCTCTGCCAACAGGCCAACCGGTTTACCGGCACCACTTTTCGCGTCAACCGCCTGAAAATCTCTCGAAATGACTTTTTACGCCAACTTGAAACTGAAAACGACTTAAACCTTAAGCTGGAACCGGGCCTCTATGGCGAGAGTGCTTTCAGCTCGACCCAAGCCGCTCCGCTACTTGACTCGGAATGGTTTAAAAAAGGATATTTGAGTATCCAAGATGAAGGAGCCCAACTTATCGGAGAACTTTTAAATCCGCAACCCGGTGAGTTAATATTGGATGCCTGCGCCGCCCCGGGCGGCAAAACGGCCCATATTGCCGAACTTAGTGGTGACAAGAGCACAATTATTGCCGCTGACCGGGAACCTGAACGCCTGAAACGGGTTAAGGAAACAATCAAGCGTCTCGGCCTTTCATCAATCAAGCCGGTTTGTG
>JAYEMC010000137.1:0-1214 GCA_034717935.1 Pseudomonadota bacterium
AGGGTCGAAAATGTTGCCCTGTTTGTGGTTTTTTACGTGAAACATGCTTTTGCCTCGTAAGTTATTGTTTTTACAGCTAAACAGTACCACAAACGGGATTGGATTGCAACAAGAAAATAATAATTTAATTAATTTTTTCAACAGGTTAGAGACTTGCCGCTTTTTACGAGCCCATCAAACAGTTACTAACTCACAAGACAGCTAAGGACGACCAGATTGGCGCATAAACCTCAAACTGAGACTGGCCCAACTTACCAGCAAATTCCTCTCTCCACTTTGGCACCCGAACGTCAAGTCGGCATTAAGCTCTTTCTCCGCACCGGCCAAGATCGCTTTGTTCTCTTCCTCAATGAAACAAGCCTGCTCTCGACCACAAAAATCGACCAACTCAAACAAAACAACGTCAGCCACCTCTACCTCAATACCGGGGATCGACAAGGCTATCTGAATTATATCAAGGAAAACCTTTCGACCATACTAAGCAATCCAAATCTGTCGGAAAACGACAAGGCTTCGATCATCTACGAAACCGCCAGCGACATCACTAAAGAACTTTTCTCACAACCCAGCACGGAAAACATTGAACAAACCCGAAATCTGGTCGACTGCATGATCGACACCATCAGTCAGTCGCCAAAAACCAGCAACCTGCTGATGATGATCACCAACCAGGATTACTATACCTACACTCACTCCATAAATGTCGGCATCTACGCCATCTCAATGATGCGCAAAGCCATGCCATCAATAGCTGAATCTGACCTCAAAACCTTAGGTTTGGGTTTTTTTCTACACGATCTCGGCAAAGCCAAAATCCCCAACTCGATTATCAACAAACAGGGGCCTCTTGACCAAAGTGAGTGGGAACTTATGCAGGAACATCCAACTTTGGGAACAGAGCTGGCCTCGAAGATGGGAACCAGAAACCCGGCCATTATCGATATCATCCTAACCCATCACGAGCGCTGCAGCGGCTCGGGTTACCCAAAAAAACTCCCCCGGGAAAAAATTTCAATGCCCGGAAAAATCTGTGCATTTTGCGATGTCTTCGACGCCTTGACTACAAAACGCTCTTACAAAAAGGCACTTTCTACTTTCGAAGCCCTGAAGATTATCAAGGATGAGACGCCGGAACATTTTGATGAAGAGCTGGTAAACCCGTTCATCATGTTGTTCAGCTGACCTCCCGACTTCAATTCCACATCTCTAAACTC
>JAYEMC010000137.1:1314-4087 GCA_034717935.1 Pseudomonadota bacterium
AACTCCCTCATACTTGACTTGAAGCAATTTTTCCACTATCAGGAAGAGCCATCAGTAAAATATGGTTGAAATTGCCGCTTTTCACACTCAAAAAAGACAAAAAGACAATCCAATGGACGAAGCCAGCAACAATAGTTCCACCCAGCCGATTCTTACTGAAACCATGGCCCAACTGCTTCTCAACCAAAGGCATTGGCGCGAAGCTATCGACATCTACCGAAAACTCAGCCGACAAAACCCGGGAAAAGCCCAAGCTTACGAAAAAGAGATCTCTCAAATCAAGGAGTATTTCAAACCTCAGCCCAGCCCGAAAATGGCCGGAAAAACAATTCGCACCCAACGCCGGATTGCCCACCTCAAAAAACTCCTGAAGGTCGCAGAGAAACAGCAGACGAGTATATGCAAGCAGAGGAGTTCATGAAAATCCTGACTATCCACGGCCCCAACCTCAATCTCCTGGGACGACGTGAACCGGAAATATACGGTTCAAAAAGCTTGGAGATGATCAACCTTGATATTGCCCGACGCGGGGAAGAGCTCGGGCTGACAACAACCTGCCGCCAAAGCAACCATGAAGGCGAGATCATTGACTGGCTGCAGAACGCCAAAGAAGAGGGTTTTTTCGGCATCATCATTAATCCGGCAGCTTTCACCCATACCAGTGTCGCAATTCGAGATGCGATTGCCGCCATCGGACTTCCGGTTATTGAGGTTCACCTGAGCAATATCAGTGCCCGGGAGGAGTTCCGGCAAAACTCCATGACTGCAGCCGTTTGCCGGGGCAGTATCAGTGGCTTTGGTGCGACCTCCTATCTGGTCGCCCTCGAAACATTTAAATTGCTACTCAAGCCTTAACCAATTGTAACTATATAAAGTTAGACCTTACTGTTTAAGATATGAATAAACATTTACAACGACTTGAAAAACTTCGCAACCTGCTTGATGAAGTTAAATGCGATGCCTTTCTCATTAACCACCCAGCCAATCTCAACTATTATACCGGCTACAGCGGGGATAGCGCCTACCTTCTATTAACTGCCGACCACGGCAGTTTTTTTACTGATGGGCGCTACACGACCCAAGCTACAGCTGAGATTCCGGCTGCACTTGAGCTGATTCGGATCAGATCTCTAGATGACCTTTGTCGACATATTAATAAGAACTCAAAGATAATGAAACTGGGCATCGACGAAATAAATTTAAGCGCCGGAACCTGGCTCAAACTGCGTCGCAGCCTGGGCGGCAAAGAACCAGTTGCTACTGCCTCTACCCTTTCTCGGCCACGAAAATATAAAGAAGAGGGGGAGATCACACTCTTACGCAAAGCCGTTGCCATTGCTGAAGAAGCTCTACAGATCAGCCTAAAACAGCTCCGCCCCGGCATCAGTGAACGTGATCTGGCCGCTGAAATGGAGTATCAACTACGCCGGGCCGGTGGTGAAAAGGCGGCATTTCCTTTGATTGTCGCCAGCGGTTCTCGCTCGGCCCTGCCGCACGGGGTTGCATCAGAACGAATCATCAATCCCGGAGATATTGTCACTATAGATTTTGGTGCTTGTTATCAGGGCTATCACAGCGACCAAACCTGCACCTTCTTTCTCGAAGAACCAGACAAAGAAGTACAGCGGGTCTACGCAACCCTTCTCAACGCTCAGAATCAGGGTCTAAAAGCCTTAGAAAAGAACATAACCGCCCAAGAGCTCGATAATCAAGTTCGAACAGTGCTCGCTGAAGCCGAACTCGACCAATGGTTCAGCCACGGAACCGGACATGGCGTTGGCCTGGAAATCCATGAAGCCCCTTCGATCTCACAACACTCACCGGCGGGAAAGCTGGAATCGGGCATGGTTTTTACGATTGAGCCGGGCTGCTATTTCCCCAACCGCTGGGGTATCAGAATTGAAGATATGATCCATCTCAGTAACCGGGGAGCCGAAAAGCTTACAACCATTAACAAAAGTTTAAACAAGATGATTATCGCTTAAAAACTAAACACTACAAAAAAGGAAAAAACTATGTATTCAACCCCCGATTTTCGCCGTGGATTACGGATTGAAATCAATGACGAACCTTTTATTATGATAAACTTCCAACATGTAAAACCGGGCAAAGGTGGCGCCTTTGTCCGCACTAAACTGAAAAACCTGCTCAATGGCAATGTCGTCGACCGCACCTTCCGCTCGGGAGAAAAAGTCGGCAAACCGGACATAGAAGAGAAAGAGATGCAATACCTCTATACTGACGGCGACTTCCATTTCATGGACAACGACACCTATGAGCAAACCGCTTTGACAGCTGAGATTGTCGGCAACGCCAAAGATTTCCTCCAGGAAAACAGTATTGTCACGATTCTATTTTACAAAGGCCGCGTCATTAATTTGGAACTACCGACCTTTGTCAACCTCGAAGTAACCGAAGCCGAGCCCGGACTCAAGGGTGATACCGCCAGCAGCGTCACCAAACCGGTCACGGTCGAAACCGGAGCTCGCATAAATGTCCCGCTCTTCATCAACCCCGGCGACCGCCTGAGAATTGACACGCGCACAGGTGAGTATATGGAACGAGTCAAATCTTGATGGCACAGTAAAAACTCCACCTTCTTCGTTGCGCTGCAACCTTCGTCACTGCGACGTACTAGGAGGCTGTCCGAGAATAGGATTTTTTTCTCAGATCAAGGCATGCGAAGAAAATTACCGCAGGCATACATTAAGTATTCCGAGGATAATTTTTTGAGCATAACGCAGATATGGGGAAAAAAGACGTTCTCGGACAG
>JAYEMC010000138.1:0-4081 GCA_034717935.1 Pseudomonadota bacterium
CAAAGGCACAGTGAACACAGCAGTAATCAAACTCGATCCCCTGGCCGATACGGTTAGGGCCGCCGCCTAAGATAATAATCTTTTTTTGCTGCGTCGGCCGGGTCTCATCTTCGGATTCATAGGTTGAGTAAAAATAGGGCGTATAGGCCGCAAATTCAGCGGCGCAGGTATCAACCTTCTTATAGACCGGCAGAACCTTTTTCGCGATACGCTGCTCTCTGACAGCCTCTTCTGGACAGTTGAGTCGGCCTGCCAGAAATTTATCGGAAAACCCCAACTCTTTAGCGCGCCGCAACCGGCTTTCGGAAAGCTCATTTAAGGGCACGCCCTCAAGCTCCCCCTCAAATTCGACAATCTCGCGAATATTATTGAGAAACCAAGGATCAATACCGGTCATCTCGTAAATCAGTTCGATATCAAACCCTAAGCGCAAGGCGTCGGCGACATACCAGAGACGTTCCGGTCCCGGTATCCGTAAACGTTCCTCAACCAGATCGATAACCTCTGCATCGGCCTTGATATAGGCTGCGTCCGGCAGTTGCCGCTCAAAACCATAAGAGTCAAGTTCCATCGAGCGTATTGCTTTCTGCAACGACTCTTTAAAGGTTCGGCCAATGGCCATCGCCTCACCAACCGATTTCATCTGGGTCGTTAACGTGGCATCGGCCTGCGGAAATTTTTCAAATGTAAAACGTGGAATTTTGGTGACCACATAGTCGATGGAGGGCTCAAAACAGGCCGGGGTTTCACGCGTAATATCATTGGGAATCTCATCCAGGGTAAAACCGACGGCCAGTTTGGCGGCAATTTTAGCAATCGGAAAACCGGTAGCCTTGGAGGCCAGGGCTGAGCTCCGAGAGACCCGGGGATTCATCTCAATAACGACCAGGCGCCCGTTTTTGGGATCAACCCCGAATTGAACATTGGAACCACCGGTCGCAACCCCGATTTCTCGCATGATGGCGAGCGCCGCATCACGCATGATCTGATACTCTTTATCAGTCAAGGTCTGGGCCGGAGCTACCGTAATACTGTCACCGGTATGAATCCCCATGGCATCGAAGTTCTCAATCGAACAGACAATTACAACATTGTCTTTATGATCACGCATAACTTCGAGTTCATACTCTTTCCAACCGACAATCGACTCCTCAATAAGGATTTCATGCACCGGGCTGATCTCCAGGCCCCGTTTGACATATTTTTCAAAATCCTCAACATTATAGGCGATATTGCCGCCGCTGCCGCCCATCGTAAATGAGGGTCTGAGAATTGCCGGAAAACCGATCTTTTCGAGGATTTTCCAACCATCATCAAGGCTTTTCGCAACCCCGCTCAAAGGCTGGTCAAGACCGATATTATCCATCGCATCTTTGAAGAGCTGGCGATCTTCAGCCTTCTTGATTGAATCAAGCGTCGCCCCGATCATCTCGACCCCATATTTTTCCAGAGTCCCATTCTCAGCCAAGGCAATACCGATGTTCAAAGCGGTCTGTCCACCTAAAGTCGGCAGCAGGGCATCGGGTCGCTCCAGAGCGACGATGCGCCCCACGGTCTCCGACGTCAAAGGTTCGATATAAGTGCGGTCGGCAAATTCGGGATCGGTCATAATCGTTGCCGGATTACTGTTAACCAGCACGACCTCGTAGCCCTCCTCTTTCAGCGCCTTACAGGCTTGAGTTCCGGAGTAGTCAAATTCGCAGGCCTGACCGATGACAATCGGTCCCGAGCCTATCAGCATTATTTTTTTTATATCAGTACGTTTCGGCAATTTTTTTTATCCGGTTGACAATAAATTTATATTACGGCTATAACCCTTAAAAGGGCGTTGCCTAAAGCAAACAGGTTGCTTTTATTTGTGTTAATTTGTGTCTATTTGTGGTTAAAAAGCGGAACCACAAATAGACACAAATTAACACAAATCTCAATCTTTTCTCATTAATATCAATCAAACACAACTACCATGAAATCACTTTTTCTAGCTGATGCCCATTTGCGAGATCCTCAGGATCAAGCTTACCGTGATCTACTCTCTTTCCTGCAAGAGCTCCCCGATGATCTTGATAACCTCTTTATTTTAGGCGATTTTTTCGATTTCTGGCATGGCTTCAAAGATGTTGTTTTCAGCGCTTATGTACCGATTTTAGCAGCCCTTGAGAATGTTTCCGGCAAAGGAATTAAAATCACTTTTTTCGCCGGCAATCACGAAATCTCTTTCGGCCCTTACCTCAAAAACCTGGGATCATGCTATGAGAACCAGGCGACCGTAGAGCTCGACGATCAAAAATTCTATCTCGCCCATGGTGACCGCCTCAATCCCGATGACTACTTCTATCACATCTGGTGCACTTTACTTCGTAATCCTTTGACTTTAAAGATAATCAACAACTTGCCCGCTTCTCTGATCTGGAAGATCGCCAGTCGCCTCTCGCACGGCAGCCGCAGCTACAATGGCACTAAAAAGATCATTCCGGCTCAAGTTTTAACCAGTTGTGCAAGATTGCTTGAAAGTGATATTTCGGCCCTTATTATCGGCCATTTTCATCAGGCCGGTCAGGAAACTTTTTCCACCAAGCAGGGCCCAAAACCCCTCTACCTGCTCGGCGACTGGATTAACGATCGCTCCTATCTTATCTTGGAGGATGGTCAATTCAGTTTTCACAATTTTAACTGCTCAGCAAACCCGGATAATCAGGGGACACAGTCCCGATTTCCTGCGGAGAATCAGGTTATGTCCCCAGATTATCCTGAAACTCATCTCAAGTAAGGTGCAAAACACCCTGTCGCTAAACAGTTACCCACAATTTTCATCAATAAGTTTCCGGAAACGCTTGAACAGATAAGCGGAGTCGTGCGGACCGGGAGAGCTCTCAGGGTGATATTGGAATGAGAAGAGCGGATAGCGTCGATGGCGCAAGCCTTCAACCGTTTGATCATTGAGATTAATGTGGGTTACTTCAATCTCATCACCTAAAGAGTCGACATCAACACAAAAACCGTGATTTTGCGCCGTAATTTCGACCTCTCTGGTAGTCAGATCCATAACCGGATGATTGCTGCCATGATGACCGAATTTCAATTTATAAGTTTTCCCGCCCAGAGCCTGTCCCAGAATCTGGTGACCAAGACAAATACCGCAGATCGGCAAGCGCCCGACCAGACGTTGCACTTGGTTGACAATCCCCCCTAAAGCCGCCGGATCACCGGGACCATTAGAGAGAAAAAGAGCATCCGGTTTAAGCTCTAAAATATCACTTGCCGGTGTTCCCGCCGGAACAACCGTAACCTGGCAGCCGACTTCTTTTAAGAGCCGCAGGATGTTGTACTTGACGCCAAAATCGTAGACCACGACCCGGCGCTCAGCCCGGTTACCATCCCGGTAGCCGTGCTTCAGATCCCAAGGTTCCTGAGACCACTCATAACCTTGATCGATAGTAACCCTGTCAACCAGATTAACCCCTTCAATACCAGGTGATTTTTTGAGCTTTTCCATCAGGGATTTTGGATCAAAATCTTCAGTGCTGATAATCCCGGGTAGCGCCCCAGCCTCTCGTATATGGCGGGTCAAGGCTCTCGTATCGACACCTTCGAGACCGATGACCCCATCACGAGCCATAAGTTCAGCCACTTCACTTTGACTGCGCCAACTACTCGGATAATAACAATACTCTTTGACGATAAAGGCGGAAAGAAAACATTTTCGCGACTCGGCATCATCATCATTAACCCCGTAGTTGCCGATATGAGGGTAGGTCATGAGCACCATCTGGCCAAAATAAGAGGGGTCGCTCAAAACCTCCTGATAACCGGACAGGCTGGTATTAAACACTACTTCAGCCGCAACCTCGCCAGCCGCGCCAAAAGCCCGACCCGTAAAAAAGGTACCATCTTCAAGCAGCAGAACCGCTTTGCTGCCCCGTTTGATCATTTTTGTCATTGTTATTTAATATCCTTACAAAGGACCTGTAACGAAATAAACTTTACATCTTACTTGTCTTTTTGCCCATACTCTGCGTTACACAAATAGTTACATAGTCTTGCTATGCTCCTATTTGTGTGCCTTGATTATGAACAAAAATCC
>JAYEMC010000139.1:0-4072 GCA_034717935.1 Pseudomonadota bacterium
ACACTATGTTTTTACGCGAACTTCACGGCCGCCAAATGTCCAGAAATGACCCCATCCGAGACTGATCGAACAAAAAACCGGAATAAACCATACAATCTAGCGTAATCTTGAGACAAATGCAACAGCTAAGAAATTGTAACTATTCCCATATTTACTCGATATATTTTTCCGCCATAATTGCGGCTGTGGCCCCGTCGGCAATTGCGGTGGCAACTTGACGTAAAGGTTTCTGTCGGACATCACCGGCCGCAAAAAGGCCGGGACAGGAAGTTTTGGTATCCTCAGAAGCCTTTATGTAACCCTGTTCATCCATATCAACCAAGTCTTTGACTATTTCACTGTCTGCTTTCATACCGACATAGATAAAAGCCCCGGCTACCGGCAGCAAACGTTTTTCATCATTCTTAAGATTTTTCACCAGCACCCCTTCGACCTCTTTTTCACCAACGATCTCCAACGGCACATGCGACCAAACAAACTCAATTTTGGGATTGGCAAAGGCTTTTTCCTGGACAATCTTTTCGGCCCGCAGCTGATCCCGACGGTGAATAATATAAACCTTACTGGCAAATTTCGTCAAAAACATAGCTTCTTCGACCGCTGAATTGCCGCCCCCGATAACAGCCAGTTCCAGTTCACGGAAAAAAGCTCCATCACAAGTTGCACAATAGGAGACTCCAGCCCCCCTGAGGCGCTCTTCTCCGGGGATGCCCAGCGGTGTCCAGCCGCTGCCGGACGCGATAATCAGACTTTTACAAAAAAGTTCATCACGGTTGGCACAAGTAACCAAAAAACCCGCATCCCTGCGTTCAACCTTCAGTCCTTCCTGAAATTGGCGAACTTCAAGACCAAAACGTTGGGCCTGAGTCTCAAACAGAGGCCCGATCTGGGCACCGGCTATACCTTCAGGAAAACCCGGATAATTATCGACCATTTCCGTTGTCGCAATCTGGCCGCCCATCATCATCTTTTCCAACAAAACACATTTCATACGCGCCCGGGCCGCATAAAGACCGGCGGTCAATCCGGCCGGACCGCCGCCAATGATCAATACATCAAAACTATTTTCATTTTCCGACATAATTATCTCCTCTGTAAACAGAACATTCACGTATTTTAAAATTTTTCAAATTATAGTTAAAGTTTTCCGGGGCAAGCTCTTTTTGCAGTGTAAATTGACGCAAAGTCAGACTGATCCGGCCGTTGCGACCAAGAGCCTCAATATTACGAGCCATAAGACGATTATCGGCAAGCTTCTCCAGATCATCGAGCCGCACATGCATCTCATCTCCGTTTTTAAAACGAACTACCTTGTTAAGATAGCAGCCTTCGGCGGTAACCAGATAGTCGATAGAGGCTTGACTTCCGAAAATTCTGTCATCCTCTTCGGGAGAACTGAAGAGCAGTGGCCAGTACCGGAAAAATTGCGTCGCTACAGCCCAATCAAGATTCTCTTTTTGCGCAAACAGGCTCTTAAAATCAGCCGTCTGACCATGCCAGGTCAATCTTTGCTGAGAGTCGGAAAACCAAAATTGATCAGCCACCATCAGGAGCTGTCCGGCAACCGATCCCCAAGGGGTAAGCCATTGTATTTTCAAATGTTCCGGCGGCTCAAGAAAAAGACGCACCTTATGTTTACCCTTCCGGCCATCCATCGCTTGCCAGGATAATATAGCTGTACCCTTAAGGCTCTCCAGTTTAACCATCCGCGTCCAGGCCCCCCGACCGTCGGCCGCATCTCCAACCAAAGAACCGGGTTCAAGCGGCGGCCGACTACAGGCTGCAAGTCCTAAGAGAACAAAAAAACAGACGTATATTAACTTATAAATTTTCACATTCATATAACATCAACGCTGGAAACGTTTCTCAATCTCACTCCGATCTAATGTAAAATAGAACGGACGACCGTGCGGGCAGGTGTGCGCCAATGGGGTCTTGTCAAGTTTTTCAAGTAGAGTCCTAATCTCTAAAACAGTTAATGATTGGTTAGCTTTTACCGCCATCCGACAGGCGAGACGAGCCAGCATCGCATCGATAGCGGCTGAGTCTTGCCCGCTGCCGCCGCTTGCGATATCGGCTAGGGTCTCCAGGAAAACATTGTCAACTTGCAAACCGTCAACCAGCAACGGCACCGCCTTGAGAACCAGCGTATGCGGCCCTAAAGATTCAAATTCAAAACCTAAACTATTAAGTAGCTCACACCCCTCTTGAGCTTGGGTCTCTTCACCGGGTGTACACTCAACCGGGATCGGCAAAAGCAGGCGCTGAGCTGCACTGCGGCCTAATCGCTTACTTTTAAGATCCTCAAAAATAACCCGTTCATGAGCCGCATGTTGATCAAGCATGTAGCATTTATCTTTAGCTTGCAAAACTATATAGGCGTCCCAGAGAGAACCTATAACAGTCATAGCCGAAAAAAAGCCGGTCGCAGGGCCCTGCTGCATACCAGGTAATATATCTGCGCCGCTTAAAGAGGAAGAGAGTGGCAAGCCAGAGGGGAAATCAGCGGATCGAGACTCAACCACCTGTCTGGTTGCTTCATTAAAAGAGCTAACCCGAGACGCATCGTAAGCAGATTTTGGATAACTTCGACTATTCGATCCTGATGATTGAGGAAAAACCGGCTCCGACAGTCCCGAAGGAAGTCCTCTACAATCTCGCTCCACAGGTTCTGAATTTTCATAAAAAGTTGGCGGCAGAGAATTCCCTTGGGAATCATCTGAAGAAAAAAACGCAGGAGCACTAATGTCTCTCCCCGAGCCCCCAGCCGGGGCAAAAAAATCGGCTGCCGCATTTAGAGATGGGTGACCACTCAAGGTTTCCGCCACAGCTTGACGAATCAGACCAAAAAGGCGGCCGCCATCAGCAAAACGAACCTCCTCTTTAGCGGGATGAACATTAACATCAACCGCCCCATCGGCAACCGTCAAAAAAAGAGCGACAGCCGGGTAGCGGCCCCGAGGCAATGTTCCTTCGTAAGCTTTTATCAGAGCTTGAAGCAGAGCCTTATCACGAACCGCCCGACGATTAACAAAAAAGTAGAGATGGCGACTGTTTGAACGCTGAACAACCGGCAGACTGACATAACCTCTGATCTTGATTTCATCGCCGCCGACCTCGTTAAGTTCACGCAATTGATCATCAAGTTCAAGCCCTAAAACGGAAGCCACCCGATCAATCTCACGATCTCCTTGGGTCGCGTTGAGCAAACGCCGGCCATTGTGTTCGAGCAGGAAAGAGCATTCGGGATGGGACATGGCGAAACGCTGCAAGCGTTCTAAGACCACACCTCTTTCGGTATTGGTCGTTTTTAGAAATTTTTTGCGCGCCGGAACCGAATAAAAAAGATCGGCAACCGTAATCCTGGTGCCGACCGGAGAGCCCACCGACTCTTCGTAAATTTCACCCCCGGCGGCAACCTCAATTTTGACCGCAGCCTCCATCTCCCGGGTACGAGAGGTCAACGTAAAACGGGAAACGGCAGCAATGCTGGGCAGAGCTTCACCCCGAAAACCGTAACTGCTAACCCCGAAAAGGTCTGCTGCTGAGCTTATTTTACTGGTTGCATGACGCTCTAAGGCGAGACGCGCCTGGGCTGAATTCATGCCATGACCATTATCGGTCACTTCAATCAAATTTTTCCCACCCTCTTCAATCACCACTTTGATCTGATCGGCCCCGGCATCAAGAGCATTTTCAACCAACTCCTTAACCACGGAAGCCGGCCGCTCAACCACCTCTCCAGCCGCAATCTGATTGCAAACCTCGGGCGGCAGGAGACGAATTTCAGGGATAGTTTTGCTACTCATAGTTGATAGTGTCTCGCTTGATGTTCAAGTATTATCTCCCCCGGCACCAAGCAGAAAAAGAGTCGACAGGCAAGAAAAATAACCAACAGATCATCAACCTGGCCCAAACCGGGAATGACAAAGTCAGGCAAGAGATCATAAGGTGAAAAAAAATAGGCCACGGCAGACAAAGGGATGAGTTTCAGATAAAAAGGTACCCTGCGATCTCCCATCAGACTCCAGCAAAGCCTCCCCGCCAGCAACCAGCGTTGCCACCAACCGGG
>JAYEMC010000140.1:0-4050 GCA_034717935.1 Pseudomonadota bacterium
CGAAAAGTTTCGGCACCAGCTGACGACGCTCCTCGTAATCCATACGAGGAAAAAGAGAAGCCGATTGAGCCGGAATCGAGAAAAAATCGACGAGAAAATCCTCTGAAAAAGGTCTTTCCCAGGCACTTTCCCCAACCTTTTTGCAACATTGTCGCAAGCCCTCAAGAGCTTTTTCGTAGCTGGTTATGACCTGAACTTTAGGGCGTGGTAAATTGCAGCGATCAAAGGCTAGAGGAAAGAGCTCTTCGCCGTTTTCAGCCAGAATCTGAGGATAAAAAGAGAAGCCTATAGAGCTCCCCGGCTTAAGACAGGTCGCAGCCGCCTGCATGCTTTTTGCCGCATCCGGAATTATAAAGATGGCGGCATTATAGAGGGCCGCATCAAAATCCTGCTCCCCTTCTTCAATTACGGCTTGAGGGTTGACCGCATCACCAACCTCAAGACGGACGCGAGGATCCTTGATCATCTGTCGGCCATGTTCAATCATTTTAGGCGACAGATCAAGGCCTAATACCCAACACTCAAGTTCACGGCTTAAAACTTCCGCCGAGGCTCCGTTACCGCAGCCGATATCAAGTACCCTGGCCCCTCTGGCAAGACCACTGGCCGCAGCCAGGCGCAGTGTCAGGTCGGCAAAAAAGTGGTGCCGCTCTTCAAAGGCCTGATAGAGATTAAAACTTTTGTCAAAATTGCCGGATACTACTTTCTTGATTTTTCGAATTATTGCATCATCCATTATGGTTTCTCTTTTTTATCCTTTCAAGTAAGGCAGCATGGCCTTGAAATCAGGTCCTTGGGCTGCATTTAGATAGTTGTAAAGTACGGTTTGCAGGGTTGTCGGCCAGCCTCCGGCTCGGGTAATCAGATCACAACCGGCCTTCCAGTCGTGGGTATAACGGGAGCCGACGACGTCGCTTAAGAGAAAGATAGAGTAGCCGATATCGAGCAGGTCAACGGCGGTTTGCATGACACAAATATGGGTTTCGATACCGATGATCAGAAGCTGACGCCGACCGAGTTTTTCGAGATGCTCGGTAATCAGTCCGGCCCCGGAAAAGACTTTTTTGGCAATCGGTTTGTAATCATCACCCAGGATTGTTTTGATCTCTTCATTGGTGGCGCCCAAACCTTGCGGGTACTGTTCAAAGACGATGATCGGCAATTTAAGTTGCTGGGCCATGCGAATTGTTAAAATCGTCTGTTTGTGCAGCTGTTCGCGAATTTCCGAGTCAAAAGTGTTTAAAATTACATCCTGATAGTCGACAATAATCAGTGCACTCTCTTGCTGGATAGGACAAAATGATCTGCTCATGATAAAAAACCTCCATAAATTATTTTTTCTGACATTGGGGGCAATAAAAAGTTGATCTCCCGCCAATGGTTAGTTTTTCTATGGTTTGGCCGCACTTGACACAGGGTTTTCCGGCACGGCCGTAGACTTGGAGTTCTCGGGCGAAGGCCCCTTCACTGCCGTCAACTCCGTAAAAGTCGGAGATGGTTGTCCCTCCGGTGGCGATGGCTTCGGCTAAAACCTCTTTAATTACGGTTACCAGCTGTCGGCAACGCTCTTTCCCGAGTTTGCCAACGGCTACGGTCGGCTGGATACGAGCCCGAAAAAGGCTTTCGCTGGCGTAGATATTGCCAACGCCGACAACTCGGCGTTGATCCATAATGAAATTCTTTACTGCGGCGGTGCGTTTGCGGCTGAGATCGTAAAAATAGTCGGTCGTAAAATCCTCGCTTAAGGGTTCCGGGGCCAACTCTCCGAGTTCTTTGATCTCACCTTGTTCGTTCAGCTTAACCACTATTACCAAGCCGAATTTGCGCGGGTCGCGAAAGCGGAGAATTTTTCCGCTTTCAAGTTGCAGGTCGAGATGATCATGGCGTTCGGCGCTCTCACCATTGGCATCTAAACGCAACGTGCCGGACATGCCCAGATGAATGACCAGGGTTTGTCCGTCACTCATATCGATAAGCAGATATTTGGCCCGCCGTCGTACTCCGCATATAGCTTCATTGACCAGGCTTTGTAAAGCCTTAACCGGCATCGGCCGACGCAATTTTTCACAACGTACTGCAACCCCGGTTACCCGTCTGCCCGGCAGATGGCCGCGCAGGGCTGCGGCAACGGTTTCGACCTCGGGCAATTCCGGCATTTATTTTTCTCCTGACTCTTTTTTCATCATTGCAAGTAGGGTCTTGCCCCGATTACCAACCTGCTTAAACCATTTTGAATCCTGCATCTCCAGCGCGGCCCGTTCAAAATCTTTCTCTTTGATCGCCTTGATCATTTTTTTGAAGCTTCTGAATCCGGCGGCGCCCAGATTGAAACGCATGTCAACCAGAACTCTCTGCACGGTTTCCGGCAGAACCTCAAATTCCACGTTATCAACAAAGATTTTTTGCAAATCTTCAATAGCGTCGGAAATATCATTATTCAACAGATAGAGAGCCTCCTCTTCGGTGATACCCCGCTCCTCCAGATTGCGACCAACGCCGATAGTCAGCTTGCCCGCCGGGCAGCGATAGGGTTTTAATTTCAGGCCCTCATGTTCAATCAGTTGCTCAGCTGCGATCTTTTTTAAAGCCGCAACTCCCTCTTCCCGGTTTTCGGTTGTCTCAATGTCGACCTTTTCGCTTGTTTTGTCATCCGCTGCCAGGCGGTCAATGATCATACCGACGGCGGCTGTGAAATTGCTGATCGGGTCAATCAGGATAAAACTGCCGGTCGTATGATTCTTCATGTAGGGATCAAAAAAGAGCGGTTGGCCACAAGTTATCGTAACTCGGCCGATTTCATTTAGAGCAAGGCCTGTCGCCTCATTTTTACGCAAGCTGTTGACATCGATTTGATATCTGAGCCGATCAATTTTGGCCCGGGTTGTCCGGGTCGTGTGTTTGAGGAAAAAGCTGGTGCTTTTAGCCATCGGTTTTTCATCCATCCAGGCCAGCATCGCCTCAAAGGTTCGAGCCGTGCGCGGAATATTATTAGGGTGAACCAGCATCTCTCCCCGGCTGACGTCGATCTCATCTTCAAGTGTCAAAGTCACTGACTGGGGAGGAAATGCCTCTTTAAGGTTGCCGTCAAAAGTTGTAATTTCCTTGACCTTGGATTTTTTCCGAGAGGGCAGCACCATAATTTCATCGCCGGGTCTAACAACTCCCGAGGCCACGGTACCTGAAAAACCGCGAAAATTTGCATCCGGCCGCAACACGTACTGAACCGGGTAGCGAAAATCGATAAAGTTGCGGTCTGAAGTCACATAGACGGTTTCCAGGATCTCGAGCAGGGGCTGGCCCGTGTACCAATCCATGCGCTCTGATCTGTCCACCACATTATCCCCTTTTAACGCCGACAGGGGAATAAAATGGAGGTCGGGAATTTTCAGGCGGGCGACAAAATCGCGGTACTCCCGGCAAATCCGGTTAAATGTCGACTCCTGATAATCGACCAGATCCATCTTGTTGACCGCCAAAATGACATGCTTGATACCAAGTAGCGAGATGAGAAAAGTGTGGCGCCGGGTCTGGGTGATGACGCCGGTTGCAGCGTCAACCAGAATAATCGCCAGGTTGGCGGTGGAGGCTCCGGTAACCATGTTGCGGGTATACTGTTCGTGACCCGGAGTGTCGGCAATAATAAATTTGCGTTTGGCGGTGGAAAAATAGCGATAGGCGACATCAATCGTAATACCCTGTTCACGCTCGGCCTGGAGACCGTCGAGGAGCAGAGCATAGTCAATTTCACCGCCGACACTGCCGATCCGTTTGCTGTCCCGTTCCAAAGCCGCTAGCTGATCTTCATAAAGCAGCTTACTGTCATACAAGAGACGACCAATCAGGGTTGATTTGCCGTCATCAACCGAGCCTGCGGTGAGAAAACGAAGCAGATCCTTTTGCTCATCGCGATCAAGAAATTCTTTAATATCCATTGGAATCTCAGTCTCACTTTAACCCCAGGAGGCTGTCCGAGAACCTCTTTTTTCCCCATATCTGCGTTATTTTTTGCCAATAATGCTCGAAATACTAGGTGTATGTCTGTGCTTATTG
>JAYEMC010000141.1:0-4017 GCA_034717935.1 Pseudomonadota bacterium
TTGTTGAAATCGTGGGCCACACCGCCCGCAAGTGTACCAATTGCTTCCATCTTCTGGGTCTGGAAAAGTTGCTCTTCAAGTTGTTTTTGCTCGGTAATATCTTTGGCTACATGAATTACATGTTGCATCTCTTTACTTTGCTCCGTAAAGATAGGTTTACATGAAACTTGAAATTTTCTTTTTCGTTCTTGATGTTCGATTATTTCAGAGTGTTTATGATTATCGTTAAATGTCGCAAGCACAGGACAGCCAACACAGGGATTCGAGATGCCATAAAAAACCTCGTAACATTTTTTACCGATAAATTGATCTTCCTTTTCCCCTGAAAAAACAGAAGCCGCCTTATTGCCACGGATTATACGCATATCTCGGTCTTGAATGGTAACGATATCACTCATGGCATCAAAGGTTTTTTCCCAGGTTTCTTTACTTTCGCGCAAGCTTTTCTCGCTTTTCTTATGGCCCTTTATTTCGTCAATTAGTTTCTTATTACTTTCAGTTAAATCTTTAGTTTTGCATGCAACCTGCTCTTCTAGGGAGTCGTTTATATTTGTGATTTCAATGTTTTTAAGCTGTAGGTTTTCTTTTGTTTCTTCCAATTCTCCGACTGTTTTTTCTAAATCCGTCTGAGCTATGAATATTTGTCGCAGAACCAGTCCAATCAGAAAAAGAACAACACTTACTGATAATATTGCCCAGTAGAATTCACATTTTATACTTATTTTTCGTTTCTGGTCGATCTTTTGCTGAAGCAGCTTTAGACTTTTTTGTCCATCAAATAAGATTCTATGACTATTTTCCACCATTCTTGTGAAAAGTGGGGTTGTTTGCTTAACGTATTGTCTTATTCTCTCTCCTTCTTTCACCAGGCTTGTCTTTTGGAAGCCATCTTGGAAAAATCGATTTCTGTTACCTGTAATTTCCGTTAACCCTTTCATTTGTTCTTCAAGCTCTATGAGTTCGGGACGTAACTCCAGGATCTCCACAATATAATGCTGGCTGTGGTTAGCCTCATAAGAGAAGTTCAGCATCATTTTATCAATATTCGGCAGATTGAGCGGAAGACTTTGTGAAAACACCCCTCCGTTTTTAAGAATGTCGAGGAGTGTATGGATTTCAGCTAAATTTTTATTGGTGTCTTCAATGATTGCCTGTTGTCCCTGTTGGTTATTTGCAAGAACCAGTTCATAAAACTGGGATTTGATTTTCTGAAGATCGCTGACAATGGCGGAGCCAATGGCCATTCTAGCGGTTTGGTTACGAATTTTTTGCACGAGTTCCTGTTCAAGGTTACGGAATGAAAAGTGATGGTAAATTATCGTTGTAAACCCACCTAGAACTGAACAGGTTATAAGGAACAGAGGCAATAGCCTTTTCAACATATTTCTAGAAAGCCACTTCATCTATCTCCTCCAAAGCCGTAGTCTGCGAAAATCTCCCGGCCCTCTGGAGAGGATGCAAGTTCCATGAAACGCCGGGCAATTTCAGGTTGTCTGGAAAAACTGAGAAGACCGAGGGTCAGCTTATGTCGCGAAACCACACCCTCGTCTAATAATAAAGCATCCATTAATTCTCTATTTTTCGGCCATGTCGTGGTCGCATGCCAATTAATGACCAGGTCAGCTTTGTTGTTAGTAATAACCTTGATCAAGTCAGCTGCATCCATAGTCAGAGATATTGTCTGGGTGATCACCTGGTCATAGATCCCAGCATGGGTCAATATTGTTTTTGTTGCTCTGCCAATTGAACCGCTATCAGGAGTCCCTAACACAATACGATAATCAGGGTTTAAGAGAGAGTTAAGATGGCCTGGAATATTTAACGGATTTCCTTTTGCCACTACCAACACCGCCCGGTTGAACCCTACGGGAACCGTTTCTGTGACCAGTTTCTCCTGTCGGAATTTTTCTATATAAGACTCAATACCGGGCAGATAGAGGTCTCCTTTTTGGTTTATTTTAATACTGTGGTAGAGTGTCCCGGAGCCGTTTATAATGATTTTTATGATACAGTTTTCCTGTTTCTCGATACGGTCAGCAATCTCGCGCATAGGTTTCACCATCGCGGTTCCACAATAAATCAAAAGTTCTTTTTTAACGGGTTCGGGTGGGTCTTGATTTGTGCACCCGTTAAGGGTGGAAAAACCAAGCAGTAAAACAAAAATGATGAAGAAGTTATGTAACTGTTTCAAATACAAGATAATAACCTCGTTGATATGTTAGAGGGTTTCATTTAAGCCTCTTGCTCGATTTCGGAAAGTTCGTCGTGGTTGATAACCTTGTCGATATCGAGCAGGATTTTGACTCCATTTTCGCATTTAGCTAATCCCAGGATAAGCTGTTCGTTAAATTGGGTCTGCATCGCCGGGGCCGGTTCAACCTCATCGCCTTTAAGATTAATGACCTCCGAAACACTGTCAATAATCATACCGACCAAGGTATGGTTTTGATCTTTAGTTTCAGTTTCGATAACAATAATGCAGGTGCGTTCAGTGGGTTCGACCTGTTCAAGATTAAACTTGCAGCGCAAATCGATAATCGGGATTACCTTACCGCGCAGATTTATAACTCCTTTAACGTAGACCGGCGTTTGCGGCAGAATGGTTACCGGCATCATGCCGATAATCTCTTTGACCTGCATAATGTTGATTCCATACTCTTCTCCAGCCAGGGCAAAAGTTAAAAACTTCTGCGGACCACCGTCGCCAAAATTATTTTGGGTTGCTGCTTGTGCCATGATAAAATCTCCTTAAAGACCACGAAATAGAGGTGGAAGTAATTGTTTGTTAAGGAAAACTGCCTAAATACTCTTTAGACCACGAAATACACGAAATACACGAAAAAAACCTTGATTGTTAGAGGATTATTCTTTTTATTGTTGCTTTTGGTTGATGGTGAAATTTAAGGGAGAAGACTGTGCTCAAATGGTGTAAGCTGATAGCTTGTCAAAAAACTCCAAACTATCCAGATGAACCCTTTCGTGTATTTCGTGTATTTCGTGGTCTCGCTTTTAAAAAGTTTAGCCGAAAGTCTTCCCTTAAGTCGAAGACTTTCAGCTATTTTTGTGGTTTAAAATCCATCGAAATCGTCACCGTCTTTATCATCGTCAAACGGAATAATCGCTGCGGCTGGTGAAACAGCTTTTTGGGTTTCGGTTTTTGCCGGAACCTTGAGTGCAGTCAGTTGTTTTGCTGGTCTGCGGGTCATCTTCGCTGATCCATGTGTCCTTTTACCTGTGACCATCTCGGTCAGATCGTCGACAAAATCATTCATCTGTTCGGCTTGGGCATTAAGTTCTTCGGCGGCGGCCGCTGATTCTTCAGCGTTGGCGGCGTTTTGCTGGGTTACTTTATCCATCTCGGAGATTGCGATATTGATCTGGCCGACACCGTTGGATTGCTCCTGAGAAGCAGCTGCGACTTCGCCGATCAATTCACCCACTTTACCGCTTTTTTCGATAACCTCAGTGACTACGGTTAATGATTGGGCCGCAACTTCACGACTGGCACTAACTTTATCGACGGTTGAACCAATCAGTTCTGCGGTTGATTTAGCGGCCTCGGCACTGCGGGCGGCGAGGTTTCTGACCTCGTCGGCAACTACGGCAAAACCGGCTCCGGCTTCACCGGCTCGAGCCGCTTCGACGGCTGCATTCAAGGCTAAAAGATTGGTTTGGAAGGCGATTTCATCAATGCTTTTGATAATCTTCTGGGTCTCTTGGCTGGCTGTATAGATCTCTTCGGTGGCATTACTTAAAGTTGTAATTGAGGCTGAAGCCTTTTCGATTGCGTTGGCGGTCTCCGTGGTTAAGCGATCCGCCTGATTGGAATTATCGGCGTTTTGTTTAGTCATTGAGGCCATCTCTTCGATCGACGAGGAGGTCTCCTCCAGAGATGCCGCCTGTTGGGACGAACCTTCAGCCAACGATTGACTGGTTGAAGAGATCTCACCCGATGCGCTAACTACTTGGTCAGCCCCGTCATTGAGACCTTGCACTATCCGACTAATTGGCAGGGTG
>JAYEMC010000142.1:0-3995 GCA_034717935.1 Pseudomonadota bacterium
TTTATGACCGAGTTGAAAGGGGAGCTTAAGGCCGCTATTCGTGGCGGTAGAACCGTCAAGGCAATTTCTGTCTGCAAGAAAACGGCACCGGAACTGGCGGCCCGCTATTCGTTACCCTCCGGTGTGCTGGTGGGGCGAACCAGCGAGCGTTGGCGAAATCCTAAAAATCGCCCGGATCGTTGGGAGCAGGAGGGTCTGGCTATCCTTGAGAGACGTCGTCTACAGGGGGAAACCCTGGCGGGCATGGATTATTGGCAGGAAATTGAGGTGGAGGGAAAACGATTTTTTCGTTATCTGCGGGCAATTCCGACCGGTTCACTCTGTCTTAGATGTCATGGAGAAAATATTAGTTCCAAGCTGAAGGAAAACTTGCAACGGCTTTATCCTGGAGATCGAGCGGTCGGTTTTCGTTTAGGCGAGTTGCGCGGAGCTGTAACAATTACATTGTCACCGTAAGGGAAATCTATTATTCAGACAATAGTATCGGTTTTGGATCCGTCTATCTCCGGGGCTACCCCTTCCTCTTCGCAGGTGTTCCACATGACCATCTTCTGGCATTCGATCGGGTAGTTACCTTTTTGTACCTCTTTTTCGGCCCATTCAATGGCTTCCAGTTTCAGCGTGAAGCAAGGGCCGTAAGAGCGTCCGTTGGTGTAATCAAAAAGAGTACCGCGGTAGACCATCATCCCTTTGCGTAATTTGCTACTTTGTACCAGCATTTTCGGTCAGCCTCCTAAGTTGTGGTCTATATTTTCTATTTTTGACATAAGTCTGATATTTAATGATATTTTAAGGTAGATACCGTCAATCTTCGTTCTTTGTCAACCTTATTTTAAATAAACAGGTAAAATAGTTGACAAAATTCAATCTTTTAGCTAGGAGCCTGCCCGTTTTGACTGCATAGTCATTTTTTTTGTAAAACAAGTTTAATTTTTTGATTTGATAGGAAATTATACCTTTGAGTAGTCAACTGGAAAGAGAGATTTTAAAACGGCGGACTTTCGGGATTATCAGTCATCCTGATGCCGGTAAAACCACCTTGACTGAGAAACTATTGCTTTTTGGCGGTGCCATTCAGATGGCCGGGGCGGTGAAGTCACGTAAAACTTCGCGCCATGCTACCAGTGACTGGATGTCGATTGAACAGGAGCGTGGGATCTCGGTGACTTCGTCGGTGATGAAGTTCAACTATCGCGATTACGAGATCAACCTGCTCGATACCCCGGGGCATCAGGATTTTTCCGAGGATACGTATCGGGTGCTGACCGCGGTCGATAGTGCTTTGATGGTGATCGACAGCGCCAAAGGGGTGGAGCCGCAGACCGAAAAATTGATGGAGGTCTGCCGCATGCGGAATACACCGATTATCACGTTTATTAATAAAATGGATCGGGATGGTCTCGAACCTCTCGATATTCTGGCCGATATCGAAGATAAGCTGCAGGTTGAGTGCGCTCCGCTCTCCTGGCCGATAGGTATGGGGAGCTCGTTTAAAGGGGTTTACGATCTCTATCGTCAACAGCTGCACATCTTTAAGCCTGGTCACGACAGCCGTCAGGAGGAAGGGATTGTAGTCGAAGATCTCGCATCGCCAAAACTTGATGAGCTTTTGGGGGGGCAGGCTGAGACCCTGCGCGAAGATGTTGAATTGATGGAGGGGGCGGCTAACCCTTTTGAACTTGACGAATATCTTAAGGCGAGCCAGACCCCGGTTTTTTTCGGCAGTGCGATTAATAATTTTGGCGTTCGCGAAATGCTTGATGCTTTTGTTGATCTGGCTCCGGCTCCCGGACCGCGGGCCACCTTGAGTCGTATGGTCAAACCTGAAGAGACCGCATTTTCCGGTTTTACATTTAAAATTCAGGCCAATATGGATCCCGCCCACCGCGACCGGATCGCTTTTTTTCGCATCTGTTCGGGAAAATTCACTCGTGGTATGAAGGTTCGCCACCATCGTTTGGGCAAAGATGTTACGGTTGCTAACGCGACTATCTTTATGGCTCAGGATCGCAGTAATGTTGAGGAGGCCTGGCCGGGAGATATTATCGGTATCCATAATCATGGTACGATTAAGATCGGCGACACTTTTACGACTAAAGAGGAGCTTAGATTTACCGGGATTCCCAATTTTGCCCCGGAACATTTTCGCCGGGTCGTGCTCAAAAATCCTCTTAAAACCAAACAGCTTAGTAAAGGTCTGATCCAGCTTTCGGAAGAGGGGGCGGTGCAGGTTTTTCGGCCGCTTATGGGTAGTGATTATATTCTCGGTGCGGTCGGCGTCTTGCAATTTGAAGTGACCATGGCTCGGCTCAAAGCCGAATACGGGGTCGA
Organism: Pseudomonadota bacterium; assembly: GCA_034717935.1. Taxonomy (GTDB): domain Bacteria; phylum Desulfobacterota; class Anaeroferrophillalia; order Anaeroferrophillales; family Tharpellaceae; genus Tharpella. Next base: position 2,332 of record JAYEMC010000142.1, read on the forward strand.
TGCCATCTATGAAGCAGCCGATTATGCTGCGGCCCGCTGGATTGAGTGTGACGATGTCAAGCTCTTAGATCAGTTCAAAAAGAAGAACGAAAACCAGTTGGCTCTCGATGCCGAAGGTCACCTGACCCTGCTCGCCCCGAGTGAATGGCGTTTGAACCGAATTGTTGAATTAAATCCCGAAATCAGGTTCAACAAAACCCGCGAACATGTCTGATGTAAATGCCTCGATTCAAAATTCACGCCCCTTTTACACCGCAGGGCGATCAACCCCAAGCTATCAAAGAATTAACCTCCGGCATCGAGGCGGGCCTGCGAAAGCAGGTTCTCCTCGGGGTTACCGGTTCCGGTAAAACTTTTACGCTGGCTCAGGTTATTGCCGCGACCCAGCGGACAACCCTGGTGGTGGCTCCCAATAAGACCTTGGCAGCCCAGCTTTACCAAGAATTCAAAGACTTCTTTCCTGAAAATCGGGTTGAGTATTTCGTCAGCTACTACGACTACTACCAGCCCGAAGCCTATATTCCGACTACCGACACCTTTATCGAAAAAGATTCCTCGATCAATGACCGGATCGACAAGCTGCGGCATGCTGCGACGGTTTCGCTGCTTGAGCGTGAAGATGTGATTATTGTCGCCAGCGTCTCCTGTATTTACGGTTTAGGTTCACCCGAAGCTTATCAGGGGATGCTGCTCTATCTTGAGCCGGAACGCGGCGATCTGACGCGTGACCAGATTATCCGGCGTCTGGTTGAGAACCAGTATTCCCGTAATGATTACGATTTTCATCGGGGAAGCTTTCGTGTGCGTGGAGAAAATGTTGATATTTTCCCCGCAAATATGGAAGAGACCGCCCTGCGCCTCGAATTTTTTGGAGATGAACTTGAAGAGCTGGCTCTGATCGATCCGTTAACCGGAAAACAGTTGGAGAAGCTGGGCAAATTTACAGTCTATCCGGCGAGCCACTATGTTACTCCGAAAGAGGAACGCCGCCGCGCCTTCCGGGCGATCCAGGATGAACTTGATGAACGGTTGATTGAATTAAATGGCCAAGGTCGCTTACTCGAAGCGCAGCGCATCAAAGAGCGAACCCTATTTGATCTGGAGATGATCGAACAGATGGGGCATTGCCAGGGCATCGAAAACTACTCCCGCCATCTTACCGGTCGCGCCGCCGGAGCGTCCCCGCCGACGTTGATGGACTATTTGCCTAAAAACCATCTCGTGATTATCGACGAAAGCCATGTCACCGTGCCTCAGATCGGCGGTATGTATAAAGGCGACCGTTCACGTAAAACAACTTTAATTGAATTCGGTTTCCGGCTCCCTTCGGCTCTCGATAATCGGCCTCTGAAAAGTGATGAATTCGAGGAGCGTACGGCCCAGACCATTTATGTTTCGGCGACGCCGGGTAATTATGAACTGGAAGTGGCCGAACAGGTGGTTGAACAAGTTATTCGTCCGACCGGCCTGATCGATCCCGAGATCGAAATTCGTCCGGCCGCAAATCAGGTTGATGATGTCGTCGCCCGCCTGCGCGAGACTGTCGCCGCCGGCGGCCGGGCTCTGGTGACGACCCTGACCAAAAGAATGGCGGAAGATTTAAGTGATTTTCTGCGTGAACTGGATTTTAAAGTGCGCTATCTGCATTCCGATATCGACACGCT
>JAYEMC010000143.1:0-3988 GCA_034717935.1 Pseudomonadota bacterium
ATCCGTAGCATCTTGTTTTACGAAAGCCTTTAGGGAGTACGTGGAGCATCAATAACCAGAGAAATTCCTCGCCGGTAACGGTTCTGGTTTTGCTTTTTTCGGTTTTAGAGTCTATGTACCTGAAGGTGACCATCCCATTTTCACTCTTTAAAATATCTTTTTCCTGAATAACGCCTTTGTAAAGATATCTGCCGAGATAAATCAGGGCTTTATCACCATTGCCAACGTACTTGCAGTCGGCGACCCACTCTTTTGGGCAGTCATGCGGAACCTGGAGCTGATGATCAACCATTTTTTCGAGTAACTTCGCAAAGCTACTCAGAATTGATCAAAGCATTTTATCACCTAAATTCTTGACATTTCGTAATCGAACGATTACGAAATGTCTGTACACGATTAAAACACTCCCTAAATTTGACTCTTGGCTTAATGGCCTTAAAGACCGCACAACCCGCCTCCGATTGAGCCGTCGTCTTGACAAAGCTCAGCGCGGCAACCTTGGCGACATTAAGCCAGTTGGCAATAGCGTATATGAAATGAGGGAGCACTTTGGCCCTGGCTGGCGAATGTACTACGTCAAGCGCGGAGACACCCTGGTCGTGATGCTTGGAGGCGGAAATAAGGGATCTCAAGAAGCTGATATCGCAAAAGCCAAGCAACGTGAAACCGCGCTGGAGGATTGAACCATGACTCAAAAAATACGTATTGCTGATCTGCCTGAATTCGACATGGCTAGCCAACTAAAAAATGAAGAAGACATCGCCGCCTATGTAACTATGGTTATCGAGGAAGGCGACGCCGCCGAGCTTGCCCACGCTCTAGGTGTCGCTGCCAAGGCACGGGGAATGAGCGAAATTGCGCAGGCCACAGGCATTACAAGAGAAGCACTATACAAGGCTCTCAAGCCAAATGCTAAACCACGATTTGACACTATAAACCGGGTGTGTGCCGCCCTTGGCGTTCGCTTGGTGGCACAACCTGTTCGCTCGCATTGAGTTAATATGGGCAAACAGGCTTGATTGTTTAAAAAAAGGATACAGGTCTATTTAGTCAAGAATTTAACAGGTAAAATCGCCGAACGAATCAATAAACTGGTCACTTTTCAGCCTGCAATTTTTCGGCTTTAAGTTCTTTAAAGGTAAAAAGCCGAACAAAAGCATACAGAACCGACCTGAAAACAGAATCAAGGCTAATATGAAACAAGACATCTTGCTTGAGGAACAGATTCACAAAGAGCGTTTGCGACTACTTTTTTCTCAGGGGAAGATCGCCAACCTTGCTGTTTTTCTGGGTGTTCTCCTCTGTGTCCTTTTTATCTATCATATTTCTCATTTATGTATGCTCTGGTTTTGGCTTTCGGGAATGTTGTTTCTGGTTAGCTGTCGCTATTTTTTTATTTATCAGCACCAACATAAAATTACAGACAAAAATATTCATACGCAAATTAATCGCTACATTTTAGTTACACTGTTGCTCGGACTGGGCTGGGGATTGACGCCTTGGCTCATTGAAGATTATTCCCCCCTTTTCCCCCAAGTAATAATCATTTTCTTAATGCTCGGTGTGGTTCATGCTGGGATTTCCATTCTCAAAACCTACCGTCTAGCTCAAGCACTATATATATCTTTTCTGCCAATTTCTGTGGCCTTGCGCTATCTTTTCGCTCTGCAGGAGCCCCAACCAAGCTTTGCCGCCTGCTCAATTATTTATATTGTATTTATGCAAATTTTGGCTGCCCGAGAACATAAAATCCTGATTGCCAACCTCCGTTTACGTTTTTTAAATGAACAGCTTATAGTCGACATGAGGAAGGCCATAGATAGAGCTGAAGCGGCAAGCCAACTCAAAAGTGAATTTCTTGCCAATATGAGTCATGAGATCAGAACCCCAATGAATGCCATCAGCGGCATGACTTCTTTGACTCTCGACACAGAGCTAGACAAACAACAACGTCACTACCTTGAAACGGTTAAGGATTCAGCTGACAGCTTACTGGGAGTGATTAACGATATTCTTGATTTATCAAAACTTGAAGCCGGACTGTTCCGATTAGTTAATAACCCTTTTTCTCCTCAGCTCCTCTTAACCCGAGTACTCTCAGGCTTTACTTATGCAGCTCAAAAAAAAGGGTTGCAACTTGATAGTTACGTCGACAAAACAGTTCCCACAGCCTGCCTCGGGGATGAACAGCGTCTACGCCAAGTACTTACTAATCTGGTTGGCAACGCAGTTAAATTTACGAGACAAGGCAAGGTTATTATTAGCGTGACCTGTTCTGAAATGGAACCGGATGAGCGGAAAAAAGTTCTTCTCTTTTCGGTAGCTGATACCGGAATTGGTATTCCTCAAAACAAGCTGGAAACAATTTTTAACAGTTTTGAGCAAGTCGATGGTGCACTTGCAAGAGAATATGAAGGTACCGGCCTGGGACTTGCGATCAGCAAACAACTTATCGAGCTGATGGGCGGCAGGATTTGGCTGGAGAGCGAGATCGACAAAGGCTCGATCTTTAAATTTACGGTCAAACTTGAGACCTGTTCGGAAGATTATCTATTAGAAACAACGTTGGTTGACGAAAAAAGAGTTTCCAATCTTGTGGTACTGGTAGTCGAGGATAACTCGGTTAATCGGGAGGTTGCAACAGGAATTCTGGAAAATTCCGGACACCAAGTACTAGTTGCTGAGGATGGCCTGCAGTGCCTTAAAGTATTAGCCCAAATGGATGTCGACATCGTTCTTATGGATGCCCAGATGCCGGTTCTTGATGGTTTAGATACAGTCCGAGTGATTCGCGCCCTGGAAACAAAAAATCCTGTATCGATTAAACTGCCTGCATCACTGCAGACACAACTGACATCTCGGTTGGGCAACCGGCACCTACCCATTGTTGCCTTGACGGCTCATGCCATGGCCGGAAATCGAGAACTCTTCCTTGATGCTGGAATGGATGATTACATCAGTAAGCCTTTTAATTCCGAACAACTAAATAAAATATTTAGAAAAATTATCAGCAAAAGTGATTTCTTGCCCCGTAAGAATTGTTTTTCCAAGAAAGATAAAAAACCGGATAAATCCCAAGAGATAAATAACCATAACATCTTCCTGACTGAAAAGGCGGTATCTTTTCTTAAAGAAAGCGCTCAATTCAACCAGCAACAGACAGAAAAAATAATTCCTAAATTACGCGACAGTATTATAAAAAATATGGAAAAAGCTGAATCCGCTGTGGAAATTAAAGATTTAAAAAGGTTTGCGGAATCTGCGCATACATTAAAGGGAAGCTTTCTTCAATGTGGTTTTTTTGACTTCGCCGAAGAGATTCAGGACATTGTCAGCTCCGCACAGAAGTACAGTAATCTGAACTACTCCGAGAAACTAAGCAATTTACGACAAAAACTAAAGAATTTCACAACACCGTAATAACAATATCTACAAAAAGCCTGAGAAGTAAACGGAAAGTAAATTGGGTGCCAGTTATCTCAATCGTAATCTGTATCGATAAATCAACCATTTACCCGGCGCAGCTTGACCGCGTTGGCCAATTCGGTAAAAAGAGCCGCCGTCTGTTCAATCGAGATGCAGGCGTCGGTAATACTCTGACCGTAGCAGGCTGAAGCTTTGTCTTTGTAATCCTGGCGGCCTTCTATCAGGTGGCTCTCCAACATGACACCGCAGATATGTCGGTTACCGGCCGCTACCTGTCGCGAAACATCACCGGCGACCTCAATCTGGCGGCGATGATCCTTCAAACTGTTACCATGACTGCAATCGATCATCAGATAGGGCGGCAGACCTAACTTTTCCAGGGCGCTAACCGCTTTTTTCACGTCGGCAGACTTAAAATTAGGGCCGCTCTTACTGCCGCCCCGCAAAACAATATGACCCCATTCATTGCCTTTGGTCGCCAGGATAGCGGCCACCCCTTCACGGGTTATTGAAGGAAACCATTGCGGCGTCCGGGCCGCCCTGACCGCATCAATGGCAACCT
>JAYEMC010000144.1:0-3972 GCA_034717935.1 Pseudomonadota bacterium
ATTGACCGGTATTCATATCGGACGCTATGGGGATGATGCTGCGACCGGTTTTAGTCTGACCTCTCTTTTGTTGCAATTAGTTGACTGTTTTCCTGATCTGCGTTTGCGGCTCGGATCCTTGCAACCCCACGAAATAACACCTGAGATTATGGCTTTGCTGCTTGATCCCCAATCTCCGGTTTGTGATCATCTGCATCTCTCGTTGCAGTCGGCCAGTGATCGGGTTTTGGGGGCCATGGGACGGCCCTATCGCCGGTCTGACATTGAAAAGATATTTGCATTGCTGACCATAGGATCCGGGCGGATAAATGTTGGAACCGATTTGATAGTTGGTTTCCCGGCTGAAAATGAGTTAGCCTTTAAGGAGACTATGGACTTGCTTGAAGCGGTTGAGCTTGGTTATCTTCATGTTTTTCCATATTCTCCGCGCCAAGGTACGGTTGCGGCTTCTTGGCCGGATCGGGTTTCGGCAGCCGAGAAAAAGGTGCGGGCGGCAAAGCTTGGGGCCTTGGGCCGTCATAAGAGGGAGGTTTTTTCGAGGAAAAATCTGAGTCGTGACCTTAACGTGCTCCTTGAAACCAAGGTTGATGATTGCCGTTATGGCACTGCCTGGTTTGGCCACAGCCGCAACTATCTACCGGTTTTGGTTACATCACAAATAGAAAGTGACTGTTTGCGGGCGGGATCTGGGGTGACGGTTCAAGCGCAAGAGTGGGATGGTCGCCGGCTGCTCGGAATATTTGAATAGTTAGTGCCTGACCGAAAACCTGACAATTTTCTTGAGTGCAAGGCAGATTCAGATTTTAACCACAGGCATACATTAAGTATTCCGAGGATTAAAATTTGAGTCTAACGCACTGCCAGCACTCCCGTTGGTCGCAGCAATCGAGGAAATTGGCGGTTTTCGGTCGCGCACTAGTTACGAATAAATAAAGCTTGAGTTTTTCTATCTCATTTGTTAACTAGTGTTCCTTCCATAGTCGGTAATGTTTTATCGTTGCCGGAATTTTTGTTGAAATGGTTCTTTTTGGTTTTTTAGTCTGATAGTGGAATATTTAGATGAGTAAAAAAGATAAAGTTTTTACAGTAAAGGTGCGCCGTGATTTTTGTAAGGGTTGCGGTTTATGTATTGAGTTTTGTAAGCAAGAGGTCTTAGGGGCTTCGCTAAAACTCAATAGTATGGGTTATAACCCGGCGGAGCCGGTCAAGTCGGAGGCTTGTGTCGGCTGTATGATATGTACTCAGGTGTGCCCTGATCTGGCGATAGAGGTGTATAGTGGATAAAGTTTTTACGAGCGGTAACCATTGTATCGCCGAGGCGGCGATTCGGGCGGGATGCCGATGTTATTTTGGTTATCCGATTACTCCCCAGAATGAGTTGGGCGAGTATATGGCAGCTAATATGCGCAAAGTTGGCGGTGTCTTTCTCCAGTCGGAAAGTGAGACGGCCGCTATTAATATGGTGATTGGTGCCGCCTCGACCGGAACCCGGGTAATGACTTCATCATCAAGTCCCGGGGTCAGTCTGAAACAGGAAGGGCTCTCTTTTCTGGCAGGTTTCGAATTCCCGGCGGTGATTGTCAATATGATGCGCGGTGGTCCCGGTCTGGGTAATATCGCTCCGGCTCAGGGCGACTATTTTCAATCTACCCGAGGTGGTGGGCATGGTGATTACCGGACTCCGGTTTTAGCTCCGGCCTCGGTTCAGGAGCTTGCCGATTTAACGGTTAAGGCCTTTGCGTTGGCGGATGAGTACCGAACCCCGATTTTGTTGCTTGGTGACGGGATGATGGGGCAGATGAAAGAGCCGGTTGTTTTTCCCGAGCCGATCACCGATCTGCCTGAGAAACCCTGGGCCTTGAAAGGACGTGGTGATGTTGAGAGCCGTTATCAGGCTTCTTTGATTTTGGATGGCCTGGAGATGGAACGCCATAATTGGAAGTTGGTGCGTAAATATAAAGAGATGGCGGAAAAAGAGACGCTTTACGAACTCTATATGATGGATGATGCAGATTTCGTCGTCGTCGCTTATGGGACGACCGCCAGGATTGCCAAGGGAGCCATTAAGCGGGCTCGTAAAGAGGGACTTAAGGTTGGTATGGTGCGACCGATTACCCTTTTTCCTTTTCCCGATAAAATTTTACAGAAGGTTGCTCGCCAGATTAAAAATTTCCTTGTCTTTGAGATGAGTACCGGTCAGATGCTCGAAGATGTGAAGTTGGCACTTGATGGGCTACAGACCGAAGTCTCTTTTCATGGTCGTCCTGGTGGAGTTATTCCGACACCGATAGAGTTTTCCCGGGTTATCCATCGTTATTATAGACGAATGTAACGGCTTCGTAAAAATTCCAGCTTCTTCGTTGCGCTACGACCTGCGTCACTGCGACGTACTGTATGTACGCCTCATTCCTTAGGCCTTGCGCGCCTCGAATCTGAAGCTTTTACTTTGCCGTACTAGTTTGAATTTTTTATCTATTTACTAGTTATAGACTGTTTGAAGGTATTGTGTATGGAACTTGTTAATAAATGGCCGGAATATTATAAGAAGGATGTGGTCACCCATTATTGTCCGGGGTGCGGGCACGGGATTGTCCATCGCATCGTTGCGGAACTGCTTGAAGAGATGGATATCGGTAAACAGGCTTATCTTGTTTGCCCGGCCGGCTGTGCGGTTTTGGCGTATCGTTATTTAGATTTCGATATTATTGAATCCGCTCATGGTCGGGGCACGGCCATTGCGACCGGAGCCAAACGGGCCAAGCCTGAGCTTTTTGTCATAAGTTATCAGGGTGATGGTGATCTCTCGGCAATCGGTACGGCGGAAACTATCCATTCGGCCAATCGCGGTGAGAATATCTCTGTTGTCTTTATCAACAATGCGGTCTACGGTATGACCGGCGGACAGATGGCACCAACTTCACTTGTCGGGCAGAGTACAACAACTTCACCGGCCGGTCGTAATCCTGAAGTTGATGGCTATCCTCTGCATATTACGGATGTCGTTGCTGAATTTCCCGGAGTTACCTACGCTGAACGGGTTTCGGTGGCCACGCCGGCCGGTATTCGCAAAACTAAAAAAGCAATTCGCAACGCTTTTCAGACTCAGATCGATGGTTTAGGGTACTCAATTGTTGAAGTTCTTTCGCCCTGTCCGACTAACTGGAAGATGGATCCGGTAACCTCTTGCAAATGGATTGAAGAGGAGATGGTGAAAGAGTACAAGCCCGGATTGCTGGCCGATAAGCGCGAAGAGAGAAGGAAGGAAAAGGGATGATTGTAAAAACACTTTGCGCCGGTTCCGGCGGACAGGGGGTGATGACCCTCGCTAATGTAATGGGTAATGCAGCTATGTTTCAGGGCTTTCACGCCACCTATCTCCCTGCCTATGGGGCCGCTATGCGCGGGGGGACAGCTAACTGTACGTTGACGATTGCTGATGAAGAGATCGCTTCACCGGTTGCTTCAGCTCCCGATATTGTTGTAGCCCTAAATCCACCGTCAGCTGTAGCTTTTATCAATCGTCTGGTACCTGGTGGGAAATTGCTCTATAACTCATCGATTGCGACGGAGGTTCCTGATCGTAAAGATATTGAAGTTGTGGCAATTCCGGCCAATGATATTGCGCTGACATTAGGTAATGACCGGTCAGCTAACATGGTGATGCTGGGTGCTTTTTCTAAACTGGCCGGGGTGCCGAGTATTGAAGCTATTGTTTCCAGCATCGAATTCCTTATGGGAAAGAAAAAATCACTTGTTGAAATAAGTTGTAAGGCCGTGACTAAAGGCGCCGATTTTATTTCCGCTTAAATAACAGCAAAAAAAGAATAATTACAGAAATTAAGAGATTTTTGGAGTTTTTTATGTCTATTACGCAACTCTCGATTGCTATTGATAATACACCGGGTCGGTTAAGCCAAATCTGTGAAATTTTAGAGAAAGAGCAGATTAATATTAAAGGTTTTATGGCTTGTT
>JAYEMC010000145.1:0-3951 GCA_034717935.1 Pseudomonadota bacterium
CTCGCGTAAGAAAGAGCTGCCGTGCGGAACATTGTAGGATCCGGAATCGGTTCCGATCGTCAATTTTACCCCATTTTCATGGGCGTACTGGATCATCTCCATATGCCTCTTGTAGTTGCGTTCAATAATTGCCAACTGAACGGCAGAGAAACGACCGTCGGGATCGAGGCTCTGATTGGCCATAGCGGCCACCGTCGGGGCCCAATAAACCCCTTTTTCAGCCATCATTTTAAGCGTCTCAGGGGCAATAAAATAGCCATGTTCAAGGCTGTGAACTCCGGCTTCGACGGCCTCGCGGCAAGCTTTGTCGGAATTAACATGAACCATCACTTTCTTACCAACATCAGCCGCCATCAGAACGATTTCCTGAAGTTCCGTTAAACTCCACTGCTGCCGACCGACCTCACCATAAACATCAAACGAAACCAGGCCGGTGAGAATCACTTTAACGAAAGAGGATGGGGTTCCAGAGATCTTTTCCGCTAGAGTAAGATCACGATTTTCGCCCAAAAAAGAGCCGTAAGAGCCCTTCTTAAAGAGTGCCGGCCCTGTTCTGACAACGCTTAAGGCTGACGGCAGCTTAACCCCGTCAAGAGAGGCATCCCGGTCTCCGGCATCACGCACCACGGCAACACCGGCCGCCAGCTGTCGGCCGGTGTTGTCAAATGGATCGCCGCCCAGACTCAAATGGACATGGGTGTCAACCGGTAAAGGAAAAAGCAAAGATTGAGCAGAAGTTTTTTGCGCCATTAGAACTCTCCAACAAGACTGAAAATCATTATCGTACTATTTTACACTTGAGACAAATAAATAACTATGTTATGGTCATACGTATCTTGTTTGGTAACAAAGAACAACCTTTAACTATTTTACTTTTTAAGGATGGGCAAAATGAGTTACGAATTTTTAAAAATCAGCGTCAATAATGGGGTTGGTATTATCAGCCTGAACCGGCCCCCGGCCAACTCTTTAAATGAAGCTCTGGTAGCGGAACTTGACCAGGCTTTTGATGAAATAGCCTCTAACGATAAAGCCAAAGTCCTGGTGATCACCAGTGAAATTCCCGGTTTTTTTGTCGCCGGAGCTGACATCAAGATGTTTAACGAGATGACCGCTTATGATGCCTGGGAGATCTCCGGTGAACTCCAGCGTGTCAACCAAAAACTCGAAGACATGCCAAAACTTACGATCGCCGCACTCGGCGGTTATGCTTTAGGAGGCGGGCTGGAACTGGCGCTGGCCTGTGATTTCCGCTTCATGGCTGAAAGCGTAACAATTAAAGATAAAGAGAAAATCCCGGCTCTCGGCCTACCGGAAACCACTCTGGGAATCCTGCCGGGTGCAGGCGGCACCCAGCGCCTGGCCCGTATACTCGGCGCTAAACAGGCCCTTTACTACATCGCCATGGCTAAAAACATCAACCCGCAGGAAGCCCTAAAACTAGGCATTGTCCAAGAGCTGATGCCGGGTAATGAGCTCAACGAAAAAACCATCGCTTTTGCTGAAAAAATGGCAACCAAGGCCGTAATCGGCATCGCTCAGGCTAAAAAAGCGATCTATCAAGGCTACAACCAGGATACCGCAACGGCCATGCAGATCGAACAGGATGCTTTCATGAAAGCCTTTGCCAGCGAAGATGCGAGCGAAGGTTTGAAGGCCTTTGTTGAAAAAAGACCGGCAGTATTTCAAGGAAAGTAATAAAAAGAGTGAAGGGTGAAAGCGCCTTTGACGTCATTTTCACCCTTCACACCTCACCCCTTCTGCTTCTCACTTCCGATTGATCAGACCGGCCAGATAGGCAGCACCGAAACCGTTATCGATATTAACGACTCCGACCCCGCCGGCGCAGGAATTGAGCATGCCCAACAGAGCGGCAACGCCGCCGAAGGCCGCACCGTAGCCCACACTGGTCGGCACCGCGATCACCGGCCGTTCAACCAAACCGGCAACCACACTGGGCAACGCCCCTTCCATCCCGGCCACGACAATCAGCACCTCAGCCGCCATAAGTTTTTCCCGATAGGCCAGAAGCCGGTGAATCCCGGCAACCCCGACATCAACCAGCAATTCACATTTTTGCCCCATCATCCGCAACGTAATCTCAGCCTCATAAGCAACATTCAAATCTGACGTCCCGGCCGTAACAATTAACACCGTGCCCCGCCCTTGATCATAATTTTCACGATCAAGTTTGACAAAATATCGGCCCGATTTATTATAGTCAAACTGGGGAAACTTCTCTTGCAGAGATTTAGCTTTATGGGCGTCGATCCGGGTTACGAGGATATTTTCCTCATGCTCCAGTAAGCCTTCAAGAATAATCTCGATATCCTTGACCTCTTTGCCCAGAGCAAAAACCACCTCCCCCATCATCGAACGTAGTCCGCGATGGGTATCAAGATGAGCAATGCCGACATCACGAAAGGGCAGATGATCAAGCAGCTTTGCAACCTCATCAACCTGACGTTCACCCCGCTGGAGTTCGGTCAGAATTTTTTTCAACTCATTACTATCCATCTTCACTCACTATCCATCTTCACGCACTATTTATCTTTATCCATGACGAATCTACCATCAACCACCAGACAGGCCCGGGCAGGCTGGTTCCAGGCAGTCAGACCGGCCTCACGGGCCGCGTTGCGGATCATCTCTTTATTCCAACCACAAAGTCGAAGCGGACTCTGCACGCCAAGCTCAAGCAAAGCCCGCATACCGGGCCGCCGCTTTGGTGAATCATCAACATGAGTCCCGTCACAAATAGTTATTGAATCATCCGCGAACCGGACAAGTTTCTCAAAGAGATGTCTTTTACAGCGATAACAACGATTTTTTTGACTATCTCCCCAAACGTCAATCATCTCCTCTCGGGAAAAATCGATGACCACACCGTTTTCAGAACGTACCGCCGCTAACGCTGCAGAGCGCTCCAGAAAATAGACTCCAGGATGGTCAAAAAAGACGGGCTGCACTTCAATCTTGGCAATATGCTTAAAAAAATAGAGCAGCCACAGGCTGTCGATACCACCGGAACAGGCCAGCCAAACCGGAGAGAGCATCTGGGCCAGATTAATTAGAGCTATCCAGGAGTTTTGCTTTGAATTCACGGTCAAACAACTACTGGACATGGGGATTGTGAATACGAATTTTCACATCTTTCAGATCAATCCGACGTTCGTTAAAGTAGTTCTCGATATGAGGGGTAATCATAGAGGTCAAATGACCCCGAACATCGACAATCTCTTCCCGCAAACGCTGACTAATTGATTCCTGCAGAAAAAGCCTGAGGCTATCCTGTAATTTCTTTTGTCCTGCGCCGATTAAACGCCCGGACTCTTGAAACTGCACAACCTCGACTTCGGCACTGAAAACCTGGAGCCCGTCGAGTGAATAGAGCGGCAGATAGATGGTGAAATTAAAGATTTCAGGTTGGGAATAATCCGCTACCACAGCCACTTCTTCCTCTAAAGTAGCTGCATCAGAATCCACTAGAGACTTTTTGGAAAGATCAATCTCGGTCGTCAACGGCCGGATTTCGTCACGAATAATCACTGGCTGTCTCAATAAATGTAGAACCCCGAAAAGTTGGGCCAGCCAAAAAATTACAGCCAAAATTATAACAATTTTAAGACCCCTATCTGCAGTTTTGCCACCCCCTAAACTATCAAACTCAAGGTCATCAATTTCCAGGGCGACACTTGCAAGTTCCTCTCCAGAGGCAACCACTCCAGCCCCGGCAGATCGCCCTTCAGCCGGAGGCTCATCAATGATAAATTCATCATGATCAGATTCACCCGCTAACTCCTCACCCAACTCTCCATCCAAATCACTATCTGCATCAACAAATTCATCAGAAGAATCTCCCGAAAAATCAAACTCATCGATAAAATCATCATCATCCAGAAGTTTATCGATATCATGGGTATCAAGCTGGGTTTCACGTGCCATAGTCTG
>JAYEMC010000146.1:0-3949 GCA_034717935.1 Pseudomonadota bacterium
TGATTTGCGTCCCCGGCTCTCAATTAAAGATGAGAAAAACCGAACCCTGAAAGTTGGCGATCGTGGTGAAGCGCGTTATAATTTCTCCCCCGGAATCCATATTATGGTGGCCGATGGTGAGGAGGTTTTAGCCGGTGATATTGTTGCAACCAAACCTCGGGACACGACAAAAACCAAAGATATTACTGGTGGTTTGCCCCGAGTTGCAGAGCTTTTTGAGGCTCGTAAGCCGAAAGAGATCTCGGTTATTGCCGAGATTGACGGGATTGTCTCTCTGGGTAAAATAGCCAAGGGTAAGCAGAAGGTTATTGTCACTCCGGAGATCGGAGATCCGGTTGAGCACGTGATTCCGAAAGGGAAATACTTGATCGTCCATGAAGGCGATATGGTGGCTGTCGGAGAGGCTTTGGTAGATGGCTCCATCGATCCGCATGATATCCTGCGGGTCTTAGGGGTCAAAGAGTTAGCTAAATATATTGTTAACGAAGTCCAGGAGGTCTATCGTCTGCAGGGGGTTGGCATCAATGATAAACATATTGAGGTCATTGTCCGTCAGATGTTGCGGCGGATTAAAGTGGTTGATCCTGGCGAAACCGTTATGCTGGTTGATGAGACGGTTGAAAAACATGCTTTTGAAGAGGAGAATCGCAAAGCCGTGGCCGAAGGTTTGCAGCCGGCGGTAGGTGAACCTCTCTTCTTGGGGATTACCAAGGCATCGTTGAGTACCGATAGTTTTATCTCGGCCGCATCCTTTCAGGAGACGACCAAGGTTCTGACTCAGGCCAGTGTCGCCGGTAAGGTTGATCATTTGATCGGGCTCAAAGAGAATGTTATTATGGGCCGTCTGATCCCGGCCGGTTCCGGACAACGTTGTTATCGTAACCTTAAAGTGAACATGAGCGAAGAGGATAAACAGTTTATCAAGGATGCGATGGCCGCCGATGCCGAAACGGCAGAAACTGCATTATTGGTTAATGATAAAACTCAAGCGGTATCGGCTGATGTGGTTGAGGATGCTGTTTAAGAGAGAATGTAGATTATGAGCGGAGATAGTCGCGTTTATCGCGTTCTTGATGTAAACTTTAATCGTCTGTGTGAAGGCCTGCGCGTGGTTGAAGATTATAGCCGCCTGGTTTGTGACGATAAACTTGCTTTGCGCATCAAAGATATGCGTCATAGTTTGCGATTGTTGCTTAATGAAAAGCTGACGCTTGCCTGTATTCGAGAGCGCCGTGCGGCGGCCGATATCGGTCGCCATACCTATACCGATTCTGAGGCTGAACGAAGTAACTGGCAGGCAATTCTTCTGGCTAATCTGAAAAGAGCCCAAGAGGCGGCCCGGGTTATTGAAGAGTGCAGCAAGTTGCTAGACGAAGCGCAACTCTCTAAGGGGATTAAAGCTCTGCGTTTTGAGCTTTATGAACTGGAAAAAAGTGTAATCGGTTCACGCGCGGCCAAGGTAAGAGATTGGTTTGGCTTGGCCGATAAAAAAGAGGCCGCTCTCTATCTGGTTGCCGATGAAAATTTCTATTCCGGTTCTGATCTTATCGCTGATTTAAAGGCGGTGCTTGAGGCTGGGGTTGATTTTTTGCAATGGCGTCAGAAGCAGGGCAGCGACAGCTCATTTTTGTTAAAGGCTCGAGAAGTGGGGGCACTATGCCGGGAGTTTGAGACTCCATTTGTGGTCAATGATCGCCCCGATATTGCGCTTTTGGTTGAGGCTGATGCCTTGCATCTTGGCCAAGACGATCTTCCGATCGAAGCCGCTCGCGGTCTCGTGGGCCCGCAGATGCCGATTGGTCGTTCAACGCACTCATTGGCGCAAGCTCTGGCGGCCGAGGCCGAAGGGGCTGATTACATTGGTTTTGGTCCGATATTTAAGACCCCGAGCAAGGCCAATCCCGACCCCGAAGTCGGGCTTGACGGTCTGCTTGAGGTTTTGCAACATGTATCTTTGCCGGTAGTTGCCATCGGCGGTCTTGATGAAAGAAATATTGTCGAGGTAGCCGACAGCAAAGTTGCCTCTGTAGCTGTAATCAGGGCGATACTTAAGGCTGAGCGACCAGCTGAAATGGTTGGCCGGTTACGTAGGTTAACTAGTTATTGATAGTAGGTAACTATTCAGGTACGTCTTCACTCTGTCTCGGCTGGGGTCATTTCTTGATACTTGGCGGCCGTAAAGTTCGTGTAAAACAAAAGTTTAATCGCGCCATTTGTCAAGATGTGACCCGTTAATGAGGGCGAAGCAAAGTTCTTCATTATCCTCTGGAATTTTAATGCCAACTCTGGTTTAAAAGGATAACAGATTTTATGACTCAGATGCTTGCCGCTCGTCGGGGCGATATTACTCTTGAAATGGAGCAGGTTCTTGCCACTGAAACAATTTCTGTAACCGATCTGTTGGCTCGGGTCGCGGTCGGTACGATTGCCATACCGGCTAACCGAAATCATAAAAATCTAACGGCTTACGGTATTGGTCAGGGGTTGAAAGTTAAAATCAACGCCAATATCGGTACCTCATCTGATGCATCCGATCTCGATAATGAACTGCTTAAGCTGAAAGCAGCGATTGATTGTGGCGCTCATGCGATGATGGATTTAAGTACCGGTGGTGATCTTGATCAGGTTATGAGAGCCATCTTTGCGCACTGCTCAGTTCCCTTGGGCACGGTTCCGATCTATCGTGTGGCTCAGGAAGGTGTGCAGAGGCATGGATTCTTTGGTGATGTTACAGTTGATGAGATGTTTGATGTAATTGAACGCCAGGCTCAGCTCGGAATTGACTTTATGACGATTCATTCCGGGGTCAACCTGCGCACTCTGGAGAGTCTCAGGGAGTGTGGCCGGGTCACCGATGTGGTTAGCCGGGGCGGCGCTTTTATGGTCGAATGGATGGTTTATAATGAGCAGGAAAATCCTTTTTTCGAGCATTATGACCGCCTTCTGGAAATCGCTTTAAAATATGATGTGACGTTGAGTCTGGGCGATGGTTTACGGCCCGGATGTCTGGCTGATGCGACTGATAGGCCGCAACTGCAAGAGCTCATCTATCTTGGTGAACTTACCGACCGGGCCTGGAAAGCCGGAGTGCAGGTGATGATTGAGGGGCCCGGTCATGTCCCCTTAAATCAGGTTGAAACCAATATTAAATTGCAAAAGAGCCTCTGTAAAGGAGCCCCTTTTTATGTGCTGGGTCCTCTTGTTACCGATATCGCACCGGGATATGACCATATTACCTCAGCCATTGGCGGTGCAGTTGCCGCCGCTGCCGGAGCTGATTTTCTCTGTTATGTGACTCCGGCTGAACATCTTTGTCTGCCCAATGTTGCGGATGTCAAAGAGGGCGTTATCGCTTCTCTGATTGCAGCCCAT
This sequence comes from Pseudomonadota bacterium, assembly GCA_034717935.1. GTDB lineage: Bacteria > Desulfobacterota > Anaeroferrophillalia > Anaeroferrophillales > Tharpellaceae > Tharpella. The sequence continues at coordinate 3,373 of JAYEMC010000146.1, forward strand.
GCCGGTGACATTGCTCGCGGTTTGCCCGGGGCTCTGGATTGGGATCGACAGATGGCGGAAAAACGTAAAACGCTCGATTGGCAGGGTCAGATCGATTTGGCTCTGGACCCTGTGCGGGCTTGTGCCCGGCGTGAAGAGAGCAAGCCGGTAGATGAAGAGGTCTGTACGATGTGCGGCGAGTTTTGCGCCATCAAAAAGGTTGATGAATATTTACATCCTAAAGAGAAAATTTGAGGTATAAAGAATGAAACCGTTAGATTTTACAAAACTTGACGGCCTGATTACGGCTGTAGCTCAAGACTGCCAAACCAATGAAGTTCTGATGCTTGCTTTTATGAATCCTGAAGCTTGGGAAGAGACTGTAAAAACCGGTCGGGCTTGCTACTATAGCCGCAGCCGTAAACGGCTCTGGCGTAAAGGTGAGGAGTCGGGCAACGTTCAGATCGTTAAAGAGATCTTTATCGATTGTGATCGTGATGCCGTGGTTATGAAGGTTGAGCAGATTGGTGGTGCCGCATGTCATCTCGGTTACAATAGCTGTTTCTTTACCCAGATTGAGTCGGACGGCAGCGAAAAA
>JAYEMC010000147.1:0-3948 GCA_034717935.1 Pseudomonadota bacterium
ACATTATTGATGATATGACAATCAAAAGACGCTGTTTTTTATTTTCTCATCTTGACATTATATTTTTTTTAGACTAGATGTGTCAACTCTTTTCGACCCGGCACCTGACTGGTTCACACAAAAAAGAGATAGAACAAGAAATAAATACTTTGCCGAAGTGGCGGAACTGGTAGACGCGCTAGGTTCAGGGTCTAGTGGATGTATATCTGTGGAGGTTCGAGTCCTCTCTTCGGCACCATGATCTCATTAAAAGGGCCTGGAGTTTAAACAACTCCAAGCCCTTTTTCTTTTCCCCTCTACCCACCAAAGACCCTAAGAAAAGGACTTCGCAAATAAAATGCCGATAAAAATCATCCAGCTCAAAACCTTGCAAGACAATTACGCCTACCTCTTAATTGAAGAGTCAAGCAAACAGGTTGCGGTTATCGATCCTGGCAGCGCAAAATCGGTCCTTAAGGCTTTGACCGCAGAGACTCTTACCCTGACCCATATCCTCCTGACCCACCACCACTACGACCACAGCGGAGGGGTTACTGAGCTCAAAAAAATGTATCCTGAGGCTCAAATTATCATCCATAAAGATGATGCCGGCCGGCTGACGGTAACCGCCGACCGGCTACTGCAAGAGGGTAAAACCATCGGTTTCGGTTCGACTTCGATTAAAGTTCTACACCTGCCCTGTCACACCCGCGGCCACGTTGCCTTTCTCGTTGAAGATGCCCTTTTTACCGGCGACACCCTTTTTACCGCCGGTTGCGGTAAGTTTTTTGAAGGAACTGCAACCGAGATGCACGAAAATCTAAAGAGACTCAAAGCCCTGCCGGAAAGTACTAAGATCTATTGCGGCCACGAGTATACCGTAGAAAATCTGGAACACGCTCATCAGGCCGACCCGACTAATCTGATGATTAGTGAACGTTTGCAAAAAGCCCGCCAACTACAGGAAAATGACAACCCGTTGGTACCCGCTACCCTGGCCCATGAACTGACCACTAACCCCTTCCTCATGCTTGATGATAATTCCCTGCAACAACAGTTAAAAACCACAAATGTACTCGATACTTTAATCGCTCTTTACCGAATATATTACCGGGAAACGCCTTCCGTTTAACTATATTTCCAAAAATTAAATTATCTCCGGTTCGTTGTAAAAAGAGGCCAAGTCAATAAATCCATCGATAATGCCTGCTCACGGCACTCCCTCTACCCCCCTCTTTTTTCTTTACAAAAATAATATTTTAAGATAGCTTTCTAATCCATCAAATGCAGCGCAATTAAAAACTTTAATAAAATGTGTGGAACTATAATGAAATCAAAGCTGAAATTTCTATTTTTCTTTTTTATTCTAACATTTTTTTCGGTTTTTTCATTAACTACCGGCTCTCTTGAAGCGGCTGACACAGTAAAGCTTGACCTTGACGCAGTGGTCAAAATAGCCCAGAAGTTCAGCCCGCAAATTGAGATTGTCCGACAGCAGGTTGAGCAGCGCCGAGGTCTCCTGACCCAGGCCCGATCCGGTTATCTACCGCACCTCGCAGTTGAGGCTGACGTTGGCCGACAGAATATTGACAATCTCGAACCCCGTGATGAAGACTCTATCAAGCGCGCATCAGTAATTGCATCCCAACTGATCTATGACTTTGGTAACACCGGCGGCGCCATTGCCGCCGGAATCAGCAGTCTGGAAGCGGCTAAAGAGAACCTGCAACAGATACGCAAAGATGTAGCTTTCGCCTGTAAAAGAGAATTTTATGCGGTACTGGCCCGCAAACGACTGGTTAACGTAGGGAAAGATGCCGTGGCTAATTATAAGCAGCAGCTCTATCGTGCCCGTAAATATTTTGCCGCCGGAATCAGGACAAAAATTGATGTAACCAATGCCGGAGTAAATCTCTCTGATTCGCGGCTGGCCCTGCTTCGAGCTCGCTCCAATCTGAAGATCGCCAGGGTTCAACTTGAACATATTCTCGGCACCAGACCCAATCATGGCAATTATGCGTTAATCAATAACGAAGGAGTCCTGCAAGATCTCGCTACCGCAAAACCACCTTTGTCCGACGCTGTGGAGCCGTTACTGGAAATTGCTTTCAGCTCGCGCTCCGACATGAAAGCGATCAACTCTCTGACCCAAGCTGCCGAGGCTGAGATTCGCCGCGCCGGAAGCGGCTACTTCCCATCGATTAAAGCTCATGCCAGCTACGACGATTACGATACCGACCTGACCTCGGTTCAGGATCAGTGGTTTTTTGGAATTAACCTTACCTGGGAGATCTTTTCCGGCTTTCAAACGAAAGGTGAAACCGTTGCCGCAAAGGCCCGTTTTGCCGAAATCAGCGCCAACCTCAAAGAGATCGAACTAGCCATCACCAAGGAGGTCACCGACAGCTGGCTGAGAGGGCTTGAGTATCGTGACAGCGTTGACATTGCCGATGAAACCATGCAGTTAGCGACCGAAAATTTCTATCTGGCCGACAAACGTTATAAAGCCGGCCTTAATGACATGATCGAATACAATGACGCCCAACTCAGCCTGACCCGTTCCCAGTCAAATCTGGTAATCTCCTACTATGACTACCTGACGGCGCTGGCCCGGATTGAAAATGCGATCGGCGTGGTGCCGGAATTAGCAATCAAGAAAACAAAATAAGGATTTTTCATGAAACGACCCCTGATTATCTGCCTGACAGCAACGCTGCTCGCCTTTCCGGCAGCCGGTTTTACTAAAAAACAGAATGAGACTAAAACCCGTGCAACCACCCCGGCTTTACCGGTCGAAGTGATCGTTGTCAAGAAAGAGCCCATCCCCATATGGCTTGAGTTTACCGGCAGAACTGAAGCCTCCAAAAGGGTTGAAGTTCGAGCTCGGGTAACCGGCATTTTGGAAAAAGTTCTTTTTCAGGAAGGTGCCTTCGTTGAAAAAGGTGAACCACTTTTTGAAATTGAGAGGAATAGTTATCTGGATGACCTGCATCAGGCCCAGGCCCGACGCAAACGCGATCAGGCCACCCTTGACCTGGCAACCGCCAATGTCAAACGTTTCGAACCGCTGGTTGCCGAAGGTCTGGCACCCAGGCTGACCCTGGAAGAGTATCAAGCCAAGAAGAATGAACTATTAGCGACACTTGAGGCCAATGATGCCGTAATCAGGACGGCAAAACTCAACTTGAGCTACACCACTGTCCGGGCCCCGATATCGGGCCGCATCAGCCGCCTCAATGTTGACATTGGCAATGTCGTCGGTTTCGGAGAAAAAACCGTACTCACAACAATGGTCTCCGACGATCCGATGTATGCCTATTTCAAACCAACCGAAGAAGAGTTCCAGATCATCCACAAATTTGCTTCGCAAGAGGTGCTTGACGCCCGTCTTCGGGTACCGAGCCAACTTCACATTATCAAACGTGATCCATTTACCGGAAAAGTTGATTTTACCGACAACCAGGTTGATGCAATGACCGGTACGATAACTATGCGGGTTGTGGTCGCCAACCCTGAGCACCTGCTTCTGGAGGGCACCTTTGTCTACGCTGACATTTTTGTGACCGACATGATTCCATTTTTAATGGTACCGCCCAACGTTGTCCTTGAAGATCAACAGGGAGGATTCGTCTTTGTCGTCGATGAAAAAAACCAGGCTAAAAGAGTCAATGTAAAACGCGGCTTTGAGGGGCGTCACTACCTTGAAATCGTAAAGGGACTTGACAACGGGGCTCAAGTTATCATTTCGTCACTGACCAAATTACGACCGGGAATGAAGGTTGCCGGCAAGGACACAACCGCAACTAAAGGGGTTATGGCCATTTTGAAAAGTGAGAAGATGGGCGGAGAAAAGGAGTAAACATGTTCTCGGTTTTTTTCATCAAGCGCCCGATCTTTGCTATGGTCATATCCCTGCTCATTGTTCTGGGGGGCCTGGTCTCTATCGGCATCCTGCCGATTCAGGAATAT
>JAYEMC010000148.1:0-3945 GCA_034717935.1 Pseudomonadota bacterium
GGTGCGGCCTGTGGCAGTAGAACAAAACGAATAGTTGACGCCTGATCCGCACCTAAGGCGGCTGCGGTCAAGCGCAACGAGGTCGGCAGCTCTTCGAGAGCCGTCTGAGTGCTGCGAATCAAGTAGGTTAAAACCAGCAAGGCGAGAGCCAGAGCCGAGATCAACAGACAAGGAGTAAGAGAAGTAAAATGTTTGTGCAAGTAGATGGTCAGAGAAAAACCAAAAAGTCCGATAACAATCGAAGGCACGCCGGCCAAGAGATCAAAAATGAGTGAAAAAAAACTTTTGCTTCTTTTCCCGGCATACTCGGCCAGATAAATACCAGCCCCAAGACCGAACGGCAAAGCCGTAACTAAAGCCAAAAAGATCAAAAGCAAAGTGCCGATGATCGCCGGCAGAAGACCGTCGCTCACCACTCTTTTCAAGAGCAAGGCATCCCCAATACCGGTGCTGCCAAAGATCAGATCAAAGCCTAACGCCGGAACTCCTTGAGTCAGCAGAAAAACCATAAGCGAGCCGAAAGCCCCGACCAGAATCAGGCCACAGAGCCAGGCAAAGACATAAAGCAAAAAATCAAATACTCTGGTCATATCAGGAGGCTATCCGAGATTTAGCGTGCAGACAACGTAAGCTTAATGTCAGTACTGCCGTCCACAAATAGAGAATAATACCACAGGCAAAGATAGTCTTAAATTCGATACTGTCAAAATCGGCTGCCATAACCAGCGCGATATGGGCCGTCAAAGTCCGAACCGAGTCAAGTAACGATTCCGGCTGGGCTGTAGCATTACCGGCCACCATCAGGGCGATCATGGTATCACCCAAGGCCCGGCCCAAAGCCAGCAGCAGCCCCGTAATAATCCCCGTCCGCGCCCCCGGCAAAATCACATGTAAAAGTTTTTGTCGGCGCGTACCCCCCAGAGCCTCAAGCGCACGCAGGTGAGTTGCGGGAATGGCGGCAAAACTTTCGAGAAAAACCAAAATCATGGTCGGCGAAATGAGCAGAGCCAAGAGTAGAGCGGCGCTCAAGATACACATTCCGGAGCCCCGGGAAAACCATTCACGAACCAAAGGAACCAAAAAAAAGATACCGACAAAACCATAGATCACGGTGGGGACCCCGGTCATCATCTTGACCACCTGATGGAGAAATCGAGCCAGACGGCGGGGCGCCAACAGATGAATGAGAATGGCGTTACCGAGACTTAAAGGAAAGGCGATCAGAAGACTTAAGGAGACTATGGCACAAGTGCCGCAAATGAAGGGAAAAACACCATAAAGCCCCTGGTCAGGAGCCCAGGATTGGGTCAAAAGAAGAGTTAGTGAATGAACTGAAAAGAGCGGCAGCCCGAGCATCACCATAAAGGCAAAAATCGATAGCGTCAACAAAACCCCGACGACGGTCGCCGCAAGAAACAGAGAACGGCTGCCTACAACCTGACACTTTGCATAACAATTAATCAGGCCGTTCATCCGGCCGCCGGAATCAGGCCCTTTTTGGCGATAATTTCCCGCCCGCTCGGGCTGAAAAGAAAATCGATAAAACTTTTAGTCAGACCGTCTCTCTCTCCCTTGGTGTTACTATAGAGCCCGCGCACAACCGTATACTCCCCTTTTTGCACAGTTTTCAGGGAGGGCTTAACCCCGTCAAGAGCAACCGCAGCCACCGATTTATCAAGATAGCCAACCGAAACATAGCCTATCGCGTAGGGATTGTGAGAGACCCCGGCTTTCATAGCTCCATTGGAGGCGACCACCAGGGCTTTATTGGTGATCATTTTCTTAGCTAAGGCTTTTTTCCAAAAGACCTTGCGCGTGCCACTGGCCTCATCTCTGGTAAAAACCGTAATTTCCTTATCAATACCCCCAACATCTTGTCAATTTCGCAAACGACCGCTGAAAACATCCTGCAATTGAGCCCTGGTCAAAGCTTGAACCCGGTTATCGCGGTGGACAATTACGCCTACCCCGTCAAACGCCCACTTATGAAGAACGAGGCCATACTTCTGAATTTCATGGTCAGTCGGCTTACGGCCGGAATTACCGATATCGACCAAGCCTTCACCAACCTGTTTGATACCAGCCCCGGAACCGCCGCCGGCAATCGAAATTTGAATATCCGGGTGAACCTGCATGATGATTTTGGCCACCTCTTTCATAACCGGGATATGGGCCGTACCGCCGGAAATCCTGAGAACTCCGGTTTGACCGCTAAAAGCCGCCGGCGGTACGGCTCGAACCGGGGAGTTGAAAAAACAAAGAAAACTCAACAAAACCAACAAAACGGCGTATCTTGGAGTACTACTCTCTTTTTTAGAAATGATCTGAAACATAAGATTTCTCCCAAAAATAAAAATATATAAAGTCTCTGTAGACAAACTTATTTCTACCATAAGCCTACATATTAAATCCAATTGGAATCACTTATACAAACTTCCAACAATATTGTTTTATCCGATTAAAAGCGATCTCCCGGCAGGACTTTCCCTTGAACCTCTAAGAACTTAAGGTAACAGCATCAGGATCGAATCCAATTGCCCCGCCATATTGACATCTTTAATTTTCCGATTATAATATTATTATAGTAACTATTTATCGAGAAAAGCCACACCTGCCGTGAGTCAGGGTCGGAAAGCCACGTGTCTTGCAAAAATAATCAATCGCTCATACAAGACGGTCGGGTTGCCTGAAACAAAGGTGCCCGGCTTTTTTTATTCGTTTTTACTGCAAAACGTACGGCTTTCTTGAATCTGATTTGGAGGGGGGATATATGAAAACAGAAAAAAACAGCAATCCAAAAGAGTCAAAGGTATATCTTGTCGGCAGCGGTATCTCTTCACTTGCAAGTGCAACTTATCTCATTAAAGATGCCGGCGTACCCGGTGAAAACATTCACATATTGGAACAAGATGATACCCCGGGTGGCGCTCTTGACGGTAGCGGAGATCCGGAAAATGGATATATCATTCGTGGCGGAAGAATGCATGAAGAGCATTTTGTCTGTTATTGGGACTTATTATCCAACATCCCGTCGTACATTGACCCTGATATTTCAGTCAAAGAGGAATCTTTCAATTTTAGTGAACAATTTGTTGCAAATGCACAGGCCCGGCTGCTAAAAAATGGGAAAAAAATAGATCTCTCATCTTTTGGCCTCTCCTTTACAGACCAGGCGGATTTATTGAAATTGACATTTACTTCCGAAAGCTCATTAGAAAATAGACGAATTGAAGATTGGTTTAATCAGGAGTTTTTTGAAACTAATTACTGGCATCTCTGGACAACGATGTTTGCTTTTCAAAAATGGAGCAGTTTGGCTGTAATGAGACGCTATATGAAACGCTTTATTCACTTGGTAGATGGTCTTCCTAAGCTTGGTGGTATTATGCGCACTAAATACAACCAATACCACTCTGTAGTTATACCACTGCAACGATATTTGCAAAAAAGAGGCGTACATTTTGATATGCAAACACAGGTTATAGATATCGAATTCAACCTCTCTGCCGACAAAAAAACGGCTACGGTTCTACATATTATCAATAAAGATGGAGAAGAAGATGAAATTATCCTCGGCAAACATGACTATCTGTTTATAACAAACGGCTCTATTACTGAGAGCACAGCAAATGGTTCATGGACTAAAGCTCCGGTTTTAAAAGATAAATCGACCTCGGGTGCATGGATGCTTTGGGAGAAAATAGCCAAGACAGACAAGGCCTTTGGTAATCCCGGGGTATTCAGTAACAATATCGATCTGCAAAAATGGTATTCGTTTACTGCAACCCTCAAAAGCAGTACGTTCCATGATTATATGGAGAGTTTTTCCGGCAATGTAGATGGAACCGGTGGCTTGGTAACGATGACGGATTCAAACTGGTTGATGTCAATTGTTATTGCCCGCCAACCGCATTTTCCAAACCAGCCAAAAGATGTCAAGATATT
>JAYEMC010000149.1:0-3943 GCA_034717935.1 Pseudomonadota bacterium
AAGATCCTAATGTTGTCGGCCTCTCCGTGCTCGAAGATATGGTTGTGATGATGGATGAGATGGGGATCGATACGGGCCTTAATGTTGATCGGATTCTTGAGTTGGGAGAGATGATGGAAAGAACCATCGGTCGTCGCCTCCGTTCCGAATCAATTCTCAATGGCCGCATCCCGAAAGTTGTGCGCGAAGACTTTAAACGTCCCGCACTGCCTAAAACTAAAGAGAAACAAGGTGAAAAACCGGGCCAGCTTATTCCTACCGGATGGCCGGAAGTAGCTGAGGTTCCGGCCGCGATACTGAAAAAGTAATAACTTTTCTGTAATGCGCCATTAATGCGTCATTCTGCAGTTTTGCAAGAAACTGTGGAATGGCGCATTATTTTTTTCACATCCGGCTTCTCCCTTTTTGTTGTTCATTTATAACTATTCAGCGCAATCACCTTAAAGCCACTACAAATGGTGCGAACATTGGCTTCGCCCGGCTTCGAGGGGGACACAGCTCAGATCGGCAAGCGACTTGCAGTCGCCGCCTGGAGCAATGTCCCCGTATCGAGATAGTTTGAAAAGTCCATTACGCTGAATAGTTACGTTCATTTCTCTTTTTTTTGTCTATTTATGGAAAAATAGATGTCTGAGTTAATCTTTACCTTTCCCGACCACCAATCCAAACAACTGACTGCAACTCAACTACCCTCCACTATACCCTGGATTAGCTATTCTCTCTTTATAAATATAGAAAAAAACCAAACCATAACAGTTGGCCGTTTCGGAAGTTTTCTCTTTATCCCCGGCAGCTATATCTATTCGGGTAGTGCCCGGAGAAATCTTTTAGCCCGGGTCAATCGTCATCTGAGACAAGAGAAAAAATTACGTTGGCATATCGATTATCTGCTCAATGCTCCGACTGTTGATATCATTAAAGTGCTTGTCTCAACGATTTCCGAGTGTGAATTGGTTGCGGCTGGCGGCGGCACTGTTTTAGTTCCCGGCTTTGGCGCTTCCGACTGCCGTTCAGGCTGCGGTAGCCATTTGCGGATATTGTAATTTTTAGAGACCCTGTTGGTAAGAACCTAATTCAGCGGTAATCGGATTTTAATACATAAATCATGGCGGCTTAATTTTTTTGCCTTGACTTTTCTTTTTTATTCTGATGTTTGTTTTTATACGCAGTATCGATGTTTTAGTTCCTGGTTGTTGATCTGGTTAATCTTTGTCGGAGCGGAGGAGTTGGGTTTTGAACATCAAAAAATTCCAGTTGTTTTTAATTCTGTTTTTCTGCTGCTTTACGACCTCAGTGTCTGCGCGAACCGTAAGGGTTGGGGTCTACGAAAATCAGCCGTTGGTTTTCAAAGGTGAGGGTGGAGTTTATCAGGGGGTATGTATTGATGTCTTGAGTGAGGTTGCGATTGGCAGTTGGAGTTTGTTGCCGGGAACTGGCCTGAATGTTTGCAACGTCTGGGGGAGGCCCGGATTGATCTGCAAGTCGCAATTGCCTGGTCGAAAGAGCGCGAAAAAAGTTTCTCTTTTTCCGATGAGCCACTCTTTATTAACTGGGGCGCTCTTTACGTTCAGCCGGATTCCAAAATTGAGTCGATTGTTGATCTTGCCGAGCGCAAAGTAGCTGTTTTAAAAGGTGATATCCATTATAGGGTTTTCAGTGACCTGCTCACTCAATTTAAAACCAGACCGCAGCTTTTTGAAGTTGATAGTTATGGTGATGTTTTTAAAAAAATAGAGGATGGAGATGTTGATGCCGGTTTGGTAAACCGGCTTTACGGCGGCCTAAATGATCGTCGTTATAAAGTTGAACGAACCTCAATGATTTTGAATCCGATTGAAGTTCGCTATGCCGCACCTTTGGGCTCGACAAAAATGCTGGCAACGATTAACCAGCATTTTAGGAGGATGAAAAAAAACCGCAATTCGGTCTATCATCAATCAATGAATCGTTGGATGGGAGGTTCCGGCGTAGGTCAATGGCGCTTGCCCGCCTGGATTTTATGGCTTTTGCCGATTGCTGGTTTATTCATTTTGGCTCTATTACTGGTTAATGTCTTACTTAATAAAAAAGTGGTTAAGCGCACGGCCCAATTGCGGCAGGTTAATGATGATTTAATTGAGAGCCGGGAGCGCCTCGCTTTTGCCGTTGATGGTACGGGGTTAGGGTTATGGGAGTGGAATGTTGAGACGAATGAGCTGATCTTGAATGATAATTGGCTGACGATGTTGGGTTATGAGCCAACCGAGTTTGCGTACACATACGAAAATTGGGTAAAACTGGTTCATCCTCAGGATCTTCCCGCGGTGTTGGGTTTGATTGAGGCTCATCTGAAAGGTGAAAGTCCTATTTATGAAGCTGAATTCAGGATGAAGTCCAAGGATGGGACTTGGCGTTGGATTTTGGCTCGAGGACGGCTTCTACAGCATGCCGAAGATGGCTTAGCGAAACGTTTTATAGGTACACATCTTGATAATACCGAACGTAAAGCGGTCGAGGAGGAGCGTCTTCAGTTTGAAGCTAAAATGCAGCATACCCAGAAACTCGAAAGTCTGGGGGTTTTAGCTGGTGGTATCGCCCATGATTTCAATAATATATTGACTGCCATTTTGGGGAATGCCGATTTAGCTTTGATGGAAATATCTTCAGTTTCGCCGGCTGTGCCTCGCATTGAAGCGATCAATAACGCGGCACTTCGGGCCGCCGGCCTGGCGCAACAGATGTTGGCTTATTCCGGTCGAGGGAAGTTTGTTTCTGAAGAGATAAAAATAAACGAATTGGTTGAGGAGATGGGGCATCTGTTGGCGGTAGCACTCTCCAAAAAGGTGGTTTTGCGTTACCACCTGGCTAATAGTCTTCCCCTGATAGATGCTGATGCAGCTCAGATTCGCCAGGTGGTCATGAATTTAATCACTAACGCGGCTGAAGCTATTGGTGAGCGTAGCGGCGTGGTGACCGTGACCACCGGTTTGATCGATTGCAGTGAGCCCTATTTAGGTGAAGCTTTCGCATATGATGATCTTGAGGCGGGGATGTATGTGTTTGTGGAGATTGCTGATACCGGTTGCGGAATGGATGAAGAAACTAAAAATAAATTATTTGATCCTTTCTTTACGACAAAATTTACCGGTCGGGGGCTTGGGATGGCCGCCGTTCTCGGGATTATCCGGGGCCACAAAGGGGCAATCAAGGTTTACAGTGAAGAGGGTAAAGGCTCGACTTTTAAAGTTTTAATTCCTGCCCTGGAGCGGCCTGCAATTGAGATAAACCATCACCTCAAAGAGGTCGACAATGGTTGGCTGGGAAGTGGTACTATCCTGTTGGTTGATGATGAAGAGACTATCCGTGCTCTAGGTAAGGAGATGCTTAAATTGTTAGGGTTTGCCGTTTTGACGGCCGCGGATGGCCGTCAGGCATTGGGAGTTTTTAAGGCGAATAAAAGTGATATTGTGGCGGTTGTCCTCGATTTGACCATGCCGCATATGGATGGTGTCGAGACCTATCGCGAGCTTCGTCAGATCGATAAAGATGTTAGAGTTATTGTGGCCAGTGGGTATAGTGAAAGTGATATCAGTGAACAGTTTGCCGGTAAGGGGCTGGCTGGGGTTATCCAGAAACCATTTCAGCTGGCTGCGTTTCGGGAAAAACTTAAAACTGCTTTAACTTTATAGAATTTGTTCCTGAAAGTTAGTCATATTTATTTGAGATTTTTTACTTGACCATTTTTGCTTGACAAGTCTGGTGGAGGATTGTATACAATTTGTCGTGATTTAGCTCTGAGAAGTTTACTTAAAGATATCAAGCGTAATTTTTTTAGATATTTCCAGGAGCTGAAATAATTTTTTAGTGTAGCCCAGGAGTAAAGTTGCTGATGTCGTATTCACTCGCCAAGGTTGACCAGATAATCGATGGTTACGGGGCTGATAAAGAGGCTCTGATCCAGATT
>JAYEMC010000150.1:0-3924 GCA_034717935.1 Pseudomonadota bacterium
GTTGCTTTAGCGGCAAACCCTCATCGGAGCCCAGACCAGCAACCAACTTCGCCGCAGAACCACCCTCAGACAACAACTCATCAGTAAAGCCGCCTTGAAGATTAGCCAAAAGTTGCAACAGGTCAGCCTTAACCGTAGCTGGCGGGCGGGCCGCTGATAAAGATAACTTTTCGGCTCCGCCCAAGAGCAACGCAGCAAGCTCCTTTTCATGAAAAAGACCCAGTTGCTTAAGCGGCAAACCCTCTCCGGAACGTAGATCAGCAATCAATGTCGCCGCAGAGAAACGGCTCGTCAAAGATTTCAAAGAACCACGTATTGAAGCCGGCAACTGGACAGTCTCATCAAGTAACAGCTCTTTGAGTAAACTGATATTTTTGGAAAAAAGGTTAGGATTAGCAATAAGCTCACGTAAAAGACGAGTTGACTGTAAGGGTAAGCCTTCGTTATTTTGGTCAACCAGACTAAACTGGAGCAAAGGTTCAAGGCTCTCAAGCCGAACCGTAAAGAGGCCCGTCGCCCCCGGCGGAGCCGAACCTTTGGCCACAATCTCAGTCCCGGCCACTTCAAGCAACAACTTTTCCGGACTTAAAACATCGACCAGACGAACCGTCAACAGATCCCCAAGACGCCCGGCAAGCTGGTTTTTTAACGCGGCTGAAGAAGCTGCACCAGACTCCGAAGTTTCACCCTTTAAAAGAGTAACTGTCCCCAAATCAGGAAATGTGATGCCCTCAATCAAGACGCTTACACCCTTGGGGATAACGGGCAGCCAGGTCGACATAGAGATCTTTCCCGTAATCCCAGAATTTTTTGTGGTGCTCGTTAACCTTACTGATCTCTTTCGCCGGGTTACCGGCAACCACAACCCCGGGCGGAATGATTTTGCCATTGGGCACCACAGCACCTTCTGCAACAATACTCCACTCGCCGATTTTTACATTAAAAGAGAGAATCGCCCCGATTCCGATCACGGCTGAATCAGCAATTTCAAGACAGTGCAATTTAGCTCCATGACCAACCGTCACCCGCCGCCCCAAACAACAGCAGCAACCGGGATTAATATGCAAGATCGCACCCTCTTCAACCGCACTCTGCGGGCCGATATCGATAGTTCCGTAATCGCCCCTTAAAATAGCCCCATGACCTACGTAAACATTCTCCGCCAGACGCACATCCCCAATAATAATCGCAGTTTCCGCAATATAAGCACTCGGCGCAAAAGTCGGCCGCCGGCCTTCAAATTCATAAATCGGCATTCCTATCCTTCTCCCATAAATCGTGGGGCCGGTACAGGCAGACCGGCAGTTTGAAAACGTAAAAAAGCGGTTTGATAAAATTTTTCCGCCGGCTCCCGGCTAAAGCCTAAGTGGATCCGGGGAAGCTTTTCTCCGACCAGAAATTTCCAGTGCTGTAACAAGGTGGGCTGATCACTGCCACTCTCATATTGAATCAGACGCCGATGTGAAGAGCTCAGCCTGGTGGTCGGCAGATTGAGTTTAGCGGCAAAATTTATAAGCCGAGCCAGCTCTTCCTCTTCCACCGGCGGAGCTCCGCAAGTTTGATAGGAGAGCGAGACCAGTTGGTTAACAATATAGCCATCCATGCCGCCAGGGTGGCATTGCCACAAAAACTTATCATAAGTATCAACGGCATCACTTAAAAACGCCCCGAGCAACGCATCAAAACCGTAAGCCCTACCAATATAGAGCAAGGCCAGATCATCGCACACCCCATCACCCAGACAGCGACGAAAATAGGCTTGATCAAATTCCGGATAGTCATAGAATTTTTTATCGTCAACGATAACTTCAAGTTCGACCAATTGGCGGCGCTCAGCCGGGCTGAAAGCGCGAGCTCCGGTATCGCCTAAAGAGAGTTGATCCAGCCTCTCCGGCCGCACGACCTCTTGCGCACCGTAACCCAGTTCAAGTTCAAAACCATTAAAATCAAAAGGCAAAAGGGCTAAGGAACGCTGCCGACAATCGGGATCATCCATCTGACCCGCCAGCACCAGACCTTTAATAAAAGGCTCTCCGGCAACAACTCGTCCTTTGAAAAAATCGATCCCGAACAGCGGCCCTTGCTCATCTTCAAGGGAGATCAGGGGATCTGAAAAATGTTTCTCTAAATGTTTAAGCAAACGCTCTATCTGTTGATTACGCCAATACCTGATCTGCCGGTGACCAAGTTGCGTAACCCCCTCAAGAACTGAACAGATCCGATCAAAGGTCGCATCGGCAAAGAGCAGAGGTTGCCCCTTGGCATCCATAAACCAGCCGTGACCATTCTGAGCCCGACCGAGAACCGATTGCGGCAACAGTTTTTCGAGAAAATCGGGAGCGGCGGCAAATTTTTGCGCCATAAGATAGGCATAATCTTGACGCACACACTCCCGAAAAATCTCACGATCACGATTTACACTTAAAACCTTGGGAGATCGAGCCCCATCCTGGCGACGATAACGGTGATCGAACATATCATTTTGGCGACCGGCCAAACGGTCAAAGGTCGCCTCAAGACGATCAACCGTCGCCCGTTTAAGATTTTGCTTTTTTTTACGCATATCTTTTGAATTATATATTGATAACAAATTATCGTTCTTGACCGCAAAAGTTAACTCAACTATGATGGCCTCGTCAATGAATTTCGAGAACAGCAAATCAAATCAGGTGACTTTATGAACGATTCCAGCAATTCTCCAGAGAGCAAATTTTCCCCTCTAGTCAGAGAGTGGCGCCGACATCTGCATCGACATCCGGAACTCTCCGGGCAGGAGCAGGAGAGCGCCCGCTTTATCAGTCAAATCCTGACCCAATATGGAATTGAGCATCAAACCGACATCGGAGGTCATGGCATCGTCGCCTGGATCAATCGCCAGGCCCAGAGGCCTGACATCGCCTTTCGCGCCGATTTCGACGCTCTACCCTTAAATGATCACAAAAAAACTGACTACGCCTCAACTATTCCCGGCGTCATGCACGCCTGCGCTCACGACGGCCATGCAGCAGTTCTTTTGGGATTGGCCGCCACCCTGGCCCAAAACCCGCAACAACTCTCTTCCCCGATCAGATTGATTTTCCAGCCCGCCGAAGAGAATGGTCAAGGAGCGATAGCCATGCTTAAAGATGGGCTCTTCAAAGAGCCCCCGGCAGCGATTTTTGGTTTCCACTTCTTCCCGCAGATGGAGGTCGGCAGCGCCAGGCTCCATCGCCAGGCCTTCATGGCCGCGACCGAACATTTTGTCATCACGATCAAAGGCCGTTCCGCCCACGCCTGCATGCCGGAAAAAGCGATCGACGCAATCCAGGTTGCGGCCCACTTGATTCTTGCCTTAAACCACCTGACGACTAAAAATATCGACCCGATCGATCCGGCTCTGATCTCCATCGGGATGGTCAACGGCGGCACAACCTCCAACATCATTGCCGATCAAGTCACCCTGACCGGCACCATCCGCACGCTCTCTAAAGAACAGCATCAACGCTTGCACTCAGCCCTTAAACGTGTCGTCAATGATCTGCCCAAAGCCTTCGAAGCCGAAGCTGAAATCAAGATCAGTGAAGTCGCCCCGGCCCTGGTCAATAATCCCCGTCTCTGTGAACTTATGACTGACATCTTAAGTGAAAGCCGGGCCATCTCCCATTTTGAAGACAACGGCCAACCCCTGCTCGGAGGAGAGGATTTTGCCCGTTTCGCTCAAGAGGTTCCCGGCTGTTATCTCTTCTTTGGTTGCGGCAACCATGAGCGGGGAATCATCCATCCGCTGCACAGCTCCCTCTTTGATATCGATGAAAAAGCCCTCGACATCGCTCTGGAAACCCTTTATGCCATCGCGTTACAAGATCGTGAGATAATTGATATTTTAAATGACTGAGTAAACAATCGATCATTTCCGTTCGGCACCAGAAGCCGAGGCCAGATAGT
>JAYEMC010000151.1:0-15777 GCA_034717935.1 Pseudomonadota bacterium
ACCCATCTAAAAATTCTTCGACGGGGCATTCGCCAGTTATTGTTTTATAGAATATAATTTCCAGCATATTTTATGTTAACATACAGGTTAACATTGTCAAGCTCTATTTCAGAATTTATGGACAGCGCCCTGCATCAGCCGCCTGAAAACGGCCGACGGGATTTTCAAATTACCGATACTATCGCGCCGTTTTCAGGTCGGTTCTGAATGCTTTTGTTCGGCGATTTTTTGCCCGTAAAGTTGTTAAAAAAACCGTGGTCTCCGATTTTTTTCTAAGATTTGACCCCATCCTATTCCCCTAATTTCCCACCAACACCACAGGATCGGGTTGATCCAAAGTGCTAAACGATGAATCCCAGGTCAGCTCCAAGGTGACGTTTTTGTCGATAACGATGTTTTCGGAATAGCTGTCCGCCGATACCCTGATCCGCGAGCCTTTATCCACGCCATTGATGGCATCCTGAATTCTGACAAAGCATGGTTGTTTGCCTCCACAACTCAATGCGCCGACATATCCGATCGTGCCGGTTGTTTCTAAAGGTACAAGCATTTGATTGAACTGCGCCCAATCAGACCCGTAAACGACGTTTTTCATGTCATAAAGATTATAAGAATCCTGATTGCCATCGCTTTGATATAAGTTGTAATAAATATCCGCACCAATGTCTTCTACGAAATCAAAAGGGCCATGAATACCCTCATGACCCCAAAAAGCGTGCTCAAAATAAATGTAACCGGAAGCATTCAGCCAGTAGCAAACACCGTGATCGGAATAATTTGTTCTGTCCAACCACAAAAGCTGGCTGTCGTACCCTTTTTGATTGAGAACATAAGCTTCAAAGGCTGATTGCGCCGCACAATCGCCAGTTCTAGAAAAAAAGACTTCGTCAGGAGACTTGTAAATCCAGTAAGTCATGGGATCTTCCATTGAGTAACCTGGCCACCCATAGGAAATATTTTCCTTCATCCAAGTTAATAGATCTTCATGGTTCGATAGGCTATTTATGGTATCCTTAAAATCCGAAGGATTGAAGGTTAATGTCACATCATAGTTCATACTGTCTGGATTGGTATTTTGCCCGTCTCTCAGAACCATGTAAAAACGTATAGCGAAACTTTCTGGCAAATGAGGGTTCGATCTTTCTAGGCAGATCTCAACAACTTCCGCCTGACGGTACACTGTAAGTACGTTGTAGGCTGTGCCCCAATATGACATATTATTCGCATTCTCATATGTCTTGTCTTCTCTGAGATCCCAGATCCAGTAGTTATTTTCACTATCAATTCCAATTTGCCAATCGTAATAGCTATCCCCATATGAATCGATATTGAAATCATCAATGGCTATGCAATACTGAACCATAGTTCCCTGGCCATTAAACGCCCTTTCATCATTAGGCTGTTCAGTCATTTCAAATGCAAAATAAAGTCTGTCATGTGACGTATTGGTGGCTACATAAATATGTTTAAGGTCACAGCCGGCATGCCCGCTACTGTTATCCCCTATGTTATCAACATAAACCGGAGATAAGCCGTTCCAGTCAGAAAGACTACCATCTACGGTAATGTTTGCAACCGGAATGCCTTTAACTCTGATGAGACTGAGATCAGCTTGAACCATTCCATAAAAACTCAACATCATCATAAAAACTAAAATGCTAAAAAGAGTATACTTTTTCATTCGTTTTTTCCGTAAATTTGCAATGCACAACGCCCCGCATCAGCCGCCGCGCCGGGATGCTCAAAGAAACTCATCTCACGCCGAACGATTTAAGCAGAAAAGATTCTGTATATTAACGCTATATATTTTCTCTATAACATGCTATAGCAGAGTCTAATGCAGTGTTGCAAGGAATATACAGAGGATATGTACTATGGCATACAAGAGAGAGCATGTAAAGGAAAAATTTCGTCCAAAACCGGGCAAGCTCATAGATCAAGTGCGGGAGGTAATGCGTTATCATCACTATGCAATCCGGACAGAACAGACGTATGTAAAGTGGATATTGGACTATATCCGTTTTAATGGGACTCGACATCCTCGGGAAATGGGTAAACCGGAGCTCGAACGGTTTTTAAGTCATCTGGCGGTCAACCGGAATGTGGCGGCTTCAACCCAGAACCAGGCGCTTAATGCGATTCTTTTTCTTTACAAACATGTTCTGGATATGCCGCTTAATGAGCAGATCGACGCAACTCGTTCGAAAAAACAGAAAAGTTTGCCGACAGTCTTGAGTCAGTCGGAAATCAATCGCTTTTTTCAACATATTAACGGAACAAACGAACTAATGGCGAAGCTCTTGTACGGAGCCGGTTTGCGTTTGATGGAGTGTGTGCGGCTTCGAGTAAAGGATGTTGATTTTGAAAATCATCAAATTATTGTGCGGGACGGAAAAGGTGGAAAGGATCGGGTAACGGTTTTGCCAAAGACAATACAGGAAGATTTGCGGTTTCACTTAAAGAAAGTTCGAAAGTTTTTTGAGGAGGATTTAGATGGGGAGTATGCCGGTGTTTATCTGCCGCATGCATTGGCACAGAAATTCCCGAAAGCTGGGAAATCGTGGATATGGCAATGGGTTTTTCCGGCCAGGAATTGTTCAAGAGATCCTGGAACAGGAATAGTGAGGCGGCACCACACCCATGAGACAGGTTTACAGAAAGCGGTGGCGAATGCCGCAAAAAAAGCTGGTATAAATAAGCGGGTGAGTCCGCATACACTTCGTCATTCGTTTGCAACGCATATGCTCGAAGCAGGCAAGGATATCCGGCGTGTGCAAGAACTCTTAGGGCATGCGGACGTGCGGACAACCATGATTTATACGCATGTGATGAGTACAAATTTTGCAACACTGGGAAGTCCTCTGGATGGTCTGGATAGCACTTGAGCCGGGCTTGGTTTTTTTAATGGATAAGGAAAGTCTTTCAGAAACTTCATGAGTTACACAATAAAATGAAAGAGCACAGTACCACTCTTACCCCTTTTCGCGAATACGACATTCTCGACTATCCTTTAGGCGGGGGGCGGGTCTTGATTGAAGCGGCGGCCGGTTCCGGTAAGACCTACACGATTCAGTATCTCTTTTTGCGTCTGGTGCTTGAGAGGACTGATTTGAGGGCGGCTAATATTCTGGTTGTGACGTTTACTGAAGCGGCAACCCTGGAGCTGAAAGAGCGGATTCGGGAGATTCTCAAGGATGCCGCAACCCTACTTAACTCTCTCTCCAGGACGAGCACTATTACGGAAAAGGATGGTGATCTCGGGCGGGTATTGGGTCAGGCCCTGGCTCAAGGGGCGTCGGTGGGAGCTCTTAAAGAGCGGCTAAAGGCGGCCAGGCTAAGTTTTGATGAGGTTGTAATCGCCACCATTCATGGTTTTTGTAACCGTATTCTGAGTGATTATGCTTTTGAATGCGGCATCCGTACCGGGGTCGATCTGGTTAAAGAGAGCCGTCTTTTTATTCAGATCGTGGCCGAGGATTATTGGCGGCGGACGTTTTATCAGGGAACTGAAATTTTGTCTCGGGTGGCGGCTGATTGTGGTTTGCAACTCGATACGTTGGTGACGTTGGCGGCCCGGCTGGATCAGGATCCCGATCTTGTGGTTCTGCCGGAAAAACCGAAAAATGGTTCCTGGACTGAAGATATAGTTTTGCTTGTCGCCGAGATTGAGAGGGTGGGGGCGCATTTTAAAGAAAACTGTAAAAGGGCACATGATTATCTGCTGGGCGGGCGCGATGAGCTTGAAGAGCTTCTTTTTGCCGGGTCTCCGTTAAAAAAGGGGGCTTGGCCGCCGGGGAAATTCGAGCAGTTTGCCGACCTTTTGGAAAAGACGTTGGCAGCCGCCGACTGGCCGTCGGCAGATGAAGCTAAAAATTTAAGCAAATTTTCGACCGACGCCCTCGTAAATCAAACTAAAGTTAAACAGACGACTCCTGATCATCCTCTTTTTGATCTTTGTCAAGAACTGGTTGATGATGTTGTCCTTTATCAAGCCTCCGCCGCCGCCCTGATTTGTGCTGTAAAGTGCGATTTTCTCGGTTTTGTCGTCGGTTCGAATGGGGTTGAGGCTTGTAAGCTTAAAGCCCGTCAGCAGGGTTACAGTGATTTTCTGACCGGTTTACGCAACGCTCTGGCCGGAGCCTCCGGGGGTCTCTTACGGCGTCTGGTCGGCGAGCGTTTCAAAGTTGCCCTGGTTGATGAATTCCAGGATACCGATCCGGTTCAGTACGGGATTTTTAACGCCCTTTTTGATCGATCCGAACTTCTTTTTTATCGTATCGGCGACCCCAAACAGTCAATCTACGGTTTTCGTGGTGCCGATATCTATGCCTATCTTGAGGCCTCTCGGGAAGTTGGTCAACAGCGGGCCACGCTCGACCGGAATTTTCGTTCGACGCCGCAACTGTTAAAGGCGCTTAACCAAATCTTTCAAATTCCGACGCCATTCTTGCTCGATGGTATCGACTATCGGGATATGCGCAGTGGTCGACCGGCTGAGTTGAATTTGCTGATTGAGGGGCGCGAAGCGGTGCCTTTTAACTTCTGGTATCTTAATGGCGATGAGGGCAAAAATCTGACGGTCGCCACCGCTCGTAACCGCTTGATAAATGCGGTCGCAAACTGTTGTGCTCATCTTCTTGATCTGGCGCAAAAACCTCGGGAGGCGGGTTGGCAGGCGGAATTAGTAAGTTCGGAAAACAATTTCAGACGGCCTTTGCGGGCTTCTGATATTGCTATTTTGACGACTACCAACAAGGAGGCAGCCAAAGTTTGGGACGCCTGTTGCGCCTGCGGGGTACCAGCGGTAATTGCTGCGGCCGGTGATCTCTGGCAGACGGCTGAGGCTCAAGATCTCTTCTTTTTCTTGAATGCGGTTCTTTATCCAGATGATGATCGCATTTTAAGTACGGCTCTGGCAGCTCCGTTAATCGGCAAAAGCGCCGATTTTTTGGCCGCTGTTCACGATTCTCAGGCGCGTGATGATAGCGGGCCGGATGCTGTTTTTCTTAAAGAGTATGAAGCTTGGCGGCAGAGTTTTTGTGAGGCTCGTAAAACGTGGCTTAAGCAGGGGCTGACAGCCATGTTTTTAAGCGTGGCCGACTTTGATCTGCGCCTAAATCTGGCCCGTTTACCGGGCGCAGAGCGCGCCTTGACCAACTTCTATCATCTCCAGGAGGTCTTGCACCAGGCCGAGCGTGAACATCTTTTTGGCCCGCAAGCCCTGCTCAACTGGTTTCATGAACATCTTGCCGGAGTCACAAAAGACGAAAACGAGTATGAGTTGCGGCTTGAGAGCGAGGCCGAAGCGTTACAGATCATGACCGTTCATAAAAGCAAAGGGCTTGAGTTCCCGATTGTTTTTGCCCCCTTTTTATGGTCTAAAGGTTTTAAACCGGCAAACCATAAACGATCCTTGACAATTTTTCATCGACCTAAACCCCAGGGTGCCGGTCATGATCGCTGTCTTGATCTGAATCCTGAAGTTGCAAAAGCGCATCTTCAGGCCGCCGCCAGTGAAGATTTGGCCGAAAGTTTAAGACTTCTCTATGTCGCTTTGACCAGAGCCCAATCTTCCCTCTATCTGGCCTGGCCGCAAACTAGAGACAGCGGCAATACGGCGCTGATGTATTTGCGGCGGCCGCCGCAAAGTGATAGTGAACGTCAGGAATTTATTGATAAAGGCGGGCCTGCACCGAGTTCTGAAGTGATTGGTGATGAAAGGGCGGTTTTGTGGGAAGAGATTCCTGAAATTGCCCGTGAAGCTCCATTTTCGGGTCGCAAGCTGCTTTTAGCAGCGGCTGAGTCGGCAAGCTTGCCCGCCCGCGAATTTAAGCGCCGACTTTTGCCGGAAAAAGCTATTTTGAGTTTTTCCCGATTGACGGCTGAACGTCATCATGAGGCGCCTGCGGCGCTTTCGGGATTATCGCTTTCGGAATTGTTACAAGAGAAGTGGCCTCAGCCGGAGAGTGCTGCCGGGGTTGAGGTGGCAACGCCTCCGTTCGCGGATTTCCCTGGCGGGACGGCTACCGGTAATGCCATCCATGCAATCTTTGAAAAACTTGACTTTGTTAAAGTTGGGCAAAATGATTTAAAGCTTAAGGAGTTGGTGCGGAGTTCTTTGGAACGTTGGGGCGTGATTTCGGAAAAATCATCCTCAGCTGTCGATCAAGGGAGCCGATTTTTGCAGTATGAAGAGAAAACTATGATCATGTTGGGTCAGGTCTTAAATACGCCGCTGCCATGCGTTGATGGTCAGCTAAGACTTTCACAGGACGATCTGTCTCTTTGTCCGGAGATGGAGTTCTGTTTGCCTGTGCCGGGCTCACTGGAGGCTGAAAAATTGACCCAAGTGCTCAAAAGTCAGGGTTTGCCTGCCTTTGCTCAAACCGAGCCCGACAAGGTTGCCGGTTGGCAACTCAGTTTTCCGGCCCATCTGCCGGGACACGGCTACTTAAGCGGATTTATTGATCTTGTCTTTAGTCATAATAATCGATATTATTTGCTCGATTGGAAGACCAATAATCTGGGCCCGGATTACGCCGATTACCGGTCGGAAGCGCTGCAAAAAAGTATGCTTGATTCAGATTATATCTTTCAGTACCATCTCTATCTGATTGCTCTGCACCGGTTTTTACAGAGTTGTTTGGTCGATTATGATTATGAAACCAACTTTGGCGGGGTCTATTATCTCTATGTTCGGGGCATCAATGGTAAAGATGCCGACAGCGGCGTCTTTTATGATCGTCCGAGTTTGGAATTGGTTAATAATTTTACAGAGGTGGTTTGTGGTAAATCAGTTCTATTTGGCTAGGTAATTGCAACCCGGGATATCGGGTCATTTTCTTCCACTTCTTACGCAAAATTTTTGTTTTTCCAGCGCTCATTACGCCAAAATTGCGAAACTCACTCGTACCTTGCTCAGACAGTCGCAATTTTTTTGGCTTCTTTCGCTGGGAAAAACGACAAAATTTTGCGAGACGTTACAGAAAGCAACCCGATATCCCTAGAATTCATCTAAGCAAAGTTCTAATCGGACAGTACTGGTGGTAAATTATTTTTATGGAAATGGAAAAATTGGCCGGCGGAGATTTAGAAAAAATCGCTCTGCTTGAATCTCTTGTAACTCCCGGCCCGTTTCATTATATCGATATTCATTTTGCCCGGTTGGTTTGCCGTCTGGTCGGTGATGAGGGTTGCTGGCCGCTTTTTCTGGCTGCCCTGCTTACCAGTTATGCAGTTAATCGGCGCCGTCAGATCTGTCTGCCGCTGCGGGAGCTGCCGTCAAAATTGTCGGAATGGCTGTTGGCCGATAACGGTTCTGAACTGAACCCGGAATCCGCGACCCGGCTGGCCGAATTGGTGTGGCCGCCCAACTGGGAAATCGAACTCAGCGCTCATGTCGGTGTCGCGAGCCCGGAAAATGCGGCCTTACTGCAACATCTGTTGGTGCTTGATGATGGTCGTCTCTATCTGCAACGTTATTGGGATTATGAGCAGCGTCTGGCCCGCATGATAAATGAACGTCTCCAGGCTCCGGCTTTTGCTTTTCTCGATCCCGACAAATCTTTGGGCGTTGTGGCTCCGCGTTTTGCCGGAGAAAGTGGCGTTGTTAATGCCGACGTTGACGTTAGCGGCGTTCCGCCATCGTTTAATTTCCAGACGGCGGCAGTTTGTGCCGGTTTGCGTAACCATTTTACGATTATCAGCGGCGGCCCCGGATGTGGTAAAACTTCAGTGGTTGCTGCGGTTGCTGCTTTATGGTTGGAATCCCGGCCCAAAGATCGAATTGTTCTTTGTGCTCCGACCGGTTTGGCTCAGGCCCGGTTGTATCAGGCACTGCTCGATGAGATAGATTTTCTTGACTGTACGAAACAGGTCAAAGACGAGCTCCTTAAACTTTCGGCCGCGACGATTCATCGCTTGCTCGGCTATCGGCCGGGGCGCGGTTTTCGTTACCATGGCGAAAACCGGCTGCCGGTTGATCTATTGATTGTTGATGAAGCATCAATGGTGCCGCTCTGGATAATGACCAGCCTCTTTGCGGCCCTGCCTGATGCCTGTGCGGTCATTCTTTTAGGTGACAAAAATCAGCTGGCTTCAGTTGAAGCCGGAGCCGTACTTGGTGATCTCTGTTCATCAGGCTCTGAAAATCGTTTCTCGGCCGCTTTTCTCAGCGACGTTGCCCGCTTGACCATGCGGGCCGATGGGATGTCCGCAGCTTCGGAAAAAGGCCTTTTAGATGATCATATAATTGAGTTGAAAAAAAGTTATCGTTTTGCCCCGGATGGCGGTATCGCCCGTTTGCAACGAGCGATTATGGCTCCCGCCGCCGCCAACAATGTTGATCTCGAACAACTTTGCGCTTATGACCCGAGTGGCGAGGTCGGCATGCATCGGCTGCCGGGTGAAGGCCCGGTTTTCGAGGCTTTTCTTTTTCAGCAAATGGCTCGCCTTGAAGTTGAGATCCGTGGCCGGATAGTGCCGGTTAAATCATACAGTAAGGTTGATGATCTGGCGACGGCCTTTGCAATTTTTCAGGCATTTCGCATACTTTCACCATTGCGTCGCGGCCGTTTCGGGGTTGAAAATCTTAACCGTCTTCTGCCGCAAGCCTTAGGGTTGCAGGCAAACCGGCAATATTACCGTGGACGCCCTTTAATGATCACCCGTAATGCGCCGCAGCTTAATCTCTATAATGGTGATATCGGTCTTGTCTGGCCCGATGCCGAAGGCCGTTTAAAGGTTTGGTTTCGTCGGGCCGACGGCAGCTTTGCCGATTTTCTACCCCAGCGCCTGCCAAGTCATGAAAGTGCTTTCGCAGTTACTGTGCACAAAGCTCAGGGGTCGGGTTTTCAAAGAGTTCTCCTCCTCTGGCCGGGCTCGGATAGCGCCTTGTTGACGCGGGAGATGCTCTATACGGCAGTCACCAGGGCCGCAAAACGGATTGAAATCTGGTTGTCGGGAGTAGCTCCGGGACGATCTGGATCAGAGGCTTCTTTAGCTGCGTTCTTGACAATTGCTTGCCGGCGTCGGGTTGAGCGTTCCAGTGGTTTGTTGAAAACCTTACAGGAGATGGAATGAAACGAAAAAGATCTATAAATCTTGAGTTTTTGCTGGCAATATTGGTGATTATTTTGTTTGTAGGCGGCTTCTTTTACGTTTTTTACGAACCTGAGATAGCATCAACTGTGTCCACGGCCAAAAATCAGAAACAACCACTATCTGAAACGGTTAAAGTGCCGGGGCCAGCCGCTCATCCGTTGATCAGTTCAGTTGCTAAAAAGAGCAAGCTTGTTGGTGCTAAGAAAAGCTCCTCCGGAAAAGCGGAAAGTGTGCTTAAAATGGTTTCTCCAGAGGCCGATTTTGGGGTTGAAGGTGCAGTTTTTGCACTTGAGAGCGGTCTGCCGCTTGATGGTTGTCAGGTAAGTTTTAACGGGCAGAGTCAGACTAGCAACCAAGCCGGGGAATTTCATCTCTGGGCCGAGGGTGGCGCCGGGCGTTTAAGTTTTTCCTGTACCGGATTCAAAACTCTCGAGATCAGGCAGTTTGATATCCAGGCCGGCAGCGGCACGGCTCACTTTGACGTTTATCTCAACGAATCAGGCAAGCCGGGAAAAGGTCGGATCGAAGTCAATGGTGTAGGAGGACGCGTCTATGATCGGGAGAGCGGGGCACCTTTGGCGGCCGCAAAAATTGTTATCGGTTCAGTCCGAACCGTGACCGATGATGCCGGTTTCTTTGAACTTTGGGGTAATAGCAGCAGTCTGGTTACGATGCTGGTTTCAGCCCCGGGTTATGTTCGTGAAATGATCTCCGGGATCGATTTTGAAAACCAAAGTAATCCTTTTTTCTTTGAAGTTTCACTTGAGCGTAACCAGGTCGGAAAAGGTCGGATGGCTCTGGTCGGCATCGGTGCCCGCCTGGTCAAAAGCGAAGAGGGCTATGAGATCGCCGATCTCCTCGATGATTCACCAGCTTTAAGTGAAGGTCTGGCCCCCGGTGATCGCCTGGTTGCGGTCGACAGCCTGGTTGTCGATGATTTTTCGCTACGTGAAGTAGTTGAGCTGATTCGTGGTCAGGCCGGTCAACCAGTCACTTTAATGATTGTACGAGACGGTGATTTTTTGGAATTTATCTGTCTTAGGGAACGGGTGATTTATTAATAGTTAGTGCACGACCGAAAACCGCCAATTTCCTCGATTGCGGCGTTAGACTCAAATTTTAATCCTCGGAATACTCAGTGTATGCCTGTGGTTAAAATCTTCGCCTGCCTTGCACTCAAGAAAATTGTCAGGTTTTCGGTCAGGCACTAGTTAGTTGTGCTTGTGCTCTTTAACGCAGTAGTTGTTGGCGTTCTAAAAGAATATGGGAAAGTTCTTTTGTGAAGTTCGCGAGAAAATCGGCCGAGTAGACCCCCTCTCTTTTTAAACCATATTCCACATTTCTGACAAAAGTTTGTAATGAAACTGTTGGTAAAGGGCAGGGTTTTTCGGCCCAGGATTGCATGCCGGGGAGTTGGTTGTGGCAGTTGGCCCCCAGATGATATGCGTACTGGAAGCCTTTGAGAGTTAAAATTACCGGCAGGTAATCGTAGCTTCGTTGCTCTCTTTTCCAGAGACGTAAAAATGCATATTCAATTACTTCCTTTTCAATTCCTTCCAGCAATGAGAGATGGCGGCGGCGTTTGATAACCCGGTGAAACTCATTGTCGGCAAAACGTTTTTCCTTTAACCTGTCATTCTCGTCGTATCCCAGATCCCCACCCAGTAAGAGCAGGCACAAAAAATCATCAAGTTTGGGCTCGATTTCTCCACTACCTCTCTTTTCAATGTTGATATGCAGGCTGTGAGGTTTAATTTCATTGATGAAACCTAAGCTTTCACAGATCATCCGGTTGGCGATGGCCGGGTCGGTGGTCAGGGGTAGGGTGTAGGTGCGGGGATAGTCGACCCGAACCATTGAATATTCAAAAAAACCTCCATAACGAGAGAGCGAGAGCAGTCGGCGACCATGTTCATGGGTGTCGACATAGCCGCCGAGTCGCCAGGTGACATCTTCAAGCCGGAAACTGCTGTAATATTCCATGTTGTGGAAGGGATCGTGGTTGATAAGGTGGGCCGGATTGTTTTTGTTGATTGCCAGTCGGCCAAGATTGCTGAACTCCATCTCAATGCCGATGGGGGTTTTGCCCGGCATGGTTAGAGCTCTAAGGGTCTCCACTTCTTCAGCCATTTCATTTCGATTATAAATTTTTTTGGCGATGACAAAAGAGAGCAGGCAGTAGATAAAGTGATGGCGAATTGATGCGTAGATAACTTTATCAATTGCCGGGGCAAGGCTCTTTTCCCAAATTTGACGATGGTGGTTCATCCAGTCCATAACAATCAGGTTGGCAGGCGTTTCCCAGTAGCAGGAAGGCGAGGGCGGGGGCAGGGGGAGTTCATGTTTGCGGCTTGCGAGTTGTACCAGAAAACCGAAAATATAGTGGCGGAAGATCAATTTTAGATGGGTTTTAACAAGCTCCTGGTGGCGCCAGACCAGGCGGCTTATAGTCAGTTTTTTGTGAAGAAAGCGGCCGGCAGCCGGTTGTTCGCCTCTGAAACTGGAGCCTGACGGCGAATTTTTCAGAAGATAAAAACGCCGCAGATAACTGACCCCGACAAATTCGCGCTGGATCATCAGGCGGTCAACCGGAGAGAGATTGTCATAGAGAGTCCGGTAGGCGGTTGCGCTATACTCTTTGGGGAAAAACAGGGCCATTTAAGTTGTGTATCCAGAATTTGCGGGTTCGCTGAATAGTTATTATAATATTATGTATAATATACAATTATATTGCGGAAAAGCAAATTTTTAAAAACCTGATGGAAATATCTTGACACAAAAGGTGCAGATAGGCTAAAAGCTCAAATTATGAAAACAAACTTTTGCGATAACTTTTGGGGTTGGTGGTGGCCAGGCGAATCTAATTTGTCCGAGCGAACTCCACGACGGCTTAGTTAAAGCATAAGGTAGATTGACTGACCGTTAAGTCCTTTAAAGGGCTGTGGAAGAGCTTGGATGCTTTGCCACAGCCCTTTTTTTATTTTAAATATTCAGGATGTTTTATGGAAAAAAAGATATTTCCAACCTTTGATGAATTTGAGCAACTGGCGGGTGACTACAACTATGTGCCCGTCTGCCGTGAGATTGTGGCCGATCTCGACACACCGCTGACCCTCTATCATAAACTTGCGGTAAAGGAGGAGTTCTCCTTTCTTCTCGAAAGCCTTGAAGGCGGCGAACGTTGGGGACGTTACAGTTTTATCGGTTACCGTCCGGCTCTCCTTTTCTGCCAGCGGCATAATGAGATTGAGATTATCCGGGGCGAGCGAAAAGAGTTAATTAAAACGGCGGACCCTTTGCCGGAGATGGCCCGGATCATGAAACTGATGGAGCCGGCTCCGGTTGCCGGTTTGCCGGATTTTTATGGTGGCGCGGTTGGTTTTTTCTCTTTTGAAACGGTCAAGGCCTTTGAGAAAATACCCCATACCGTAGATTGTGATGTTGATGGGGCTGATGCCTGGTTTATGGTTCCCGAGATTTTGCTCGTGCATGATAACCTGCGTCACTCGATATCCCTGGTTCGCCTGGTTGAAGTTGGTGAGGGGGAGCAAGATCGGGAAAAACCGGCGGCTTTCTATCGGGAGGCTTTATCTGATCTTGATGAGGTTGTTCAACGTATTCGTCAACCTCTGAACTGGGTCGCCCCGACCCCGGCGACCGGGCCCCTGTCGTTTAAATCTAATATGAGTCAGGCCGAGTTTTTACGTATGGTTGAGCGGGCGGTCAAGTATGTTGAGGTCGGAGATCTGATTCAGGTGGTTTTGTCGCAGCGTTTTCAATGTCTGCAAAAGCTTGATCCGGCGGCCATTTATCGAGCTTTACGCCTGATAAATCCTTCACCCTATCTTTTCCATTTTAATTTTAATGGTGAACGTCTGATCGGTTCATCACCGGAGCTTTTAGTTCGTAAAAACGGCTCCCGGGTCGCGGTTCGACCGATTGCCGGAACCCGCCCGCGAGGGGACGATGCGGAGGCTGATCAGCGTCTGGCTGAAGAGTTGCTGGCCGATCCCAAAGAGGTGGCCGAGCATGTTATGCTGGTCGATCTCGGGCGCAATGATATTGGCCGGGTCTCGGCCTACGGTCAAGTTTTGGTTGAAGAGTTGATGAAAGTTGAACGCTACTCGCATGTTATGCATATTGTTTCCCATGTTGAGGGGGAGCTGCGACCCGGTCTCGATATGTTTGATACCTTCAGGGCCTGTTATCCGGCCGGAACCGTGAGCGGTGCGCCAAAAGTCAGGGCCTTAGAGATTATCGATGAGCTCGAACCGACCCGGCGCGGGCCTTATGCCGGGGCGGTCGGTTATTTTGGTTTTTCCGGCGATATGGATTTTGCGATTACGATTCGCACGGTAACCGTAAAAGATGACTTGATCCATTTTCAGGCCGGCGCCGGCATCGTCGCCGATTCCATTCCCGAAATGGAGTACCAGGAAACCCTCAACAAAGCATCAGCCATGCGCCGCGCCTTGGAATTGGCGGCCAAGGGGTGGTAGAGAGAAGTTAGAAGGGTGAAGCCAAACTGTCTCGATGCGGGGACTGGATTTTACGGGAACGACCAACTATCAGAGTTTTGCTTAAGACTAATTTGCAACAAATAACTACAATTTTTCTGCATCCTGTCCCCATGCGAAGCAGGGCGAAGCAAAAGTCGTCGGCGTTCTCGATATTAGTTGGCAGGGTGGTTTTTTTATTTCAACTCAGGAGAACTGAAATGAACACCAAAGAAGCCATCAGCAAAATTATCGAGCACCACTCCTTGACCGAAAAAGAGATGGAAAACGTTATGGAGGAGATTATGACAGGGGCGGCCACCTCGGCTCAGGTCTCGTCTTTTATCACCGCCTTGAGAATGAAAGGCGAGACGGTTGCCGAGATCACCGGTGCGGCCCGGGTCATGCGCCGGAAAGCGACCCGGGTCGAGGTCGAGCTTGACCAAAGCCCGGATGGTGAAATTCTTGTCGATACTTGCGGCACCGGTGGGGACGGCAGTCATACCTTTAATATCTCAACCGCTTCGGCTTTGGTCGTGGCCGCCGGCGGCCTTAAGGTTGCCAAACACGGTAACCGTTCGGTTTCCAGTCTCTGCGGCAGTGCCGATGTCTTAAAAGCTTTGGGCGTTAACCTGGAGTTGACGCCGGCTCAGGTCGCTGATTCGATCAAGCAGGTTGGTATCGGTTTTCTTTTTGCACCGTTGTTGCATGGGGCGATGAAATATGAGATTGGGCCGCGGCGTGAGATCGGGATTAGGACGATCTTTAATGTTCTCGGCCCCTTGACTAATCCGGCTGGGGCGAATGTGCAATTGCTGGGGGTTTATGATCGTTCGTTGACAAAAACTCTGGCTGCAGTCTTACAAGGTCTGGGTAATCATCGAGCTATGGTTGTGCATGGGGCCGGGGGGCTTGATGAGTTGAGTCTGGCCGGAACTAATCATATCGCCTGGCTCAAAGGTGATACGATCAAAGAGTTAAGCCTCAATCCCAATGCAGCCGGTTTGTCGGAGGCCCCTTTAAGCGCTTTGCGCGGCGGCGATATCGAAGAAAATGCGGCGCTTCTCAAAAAAGTGTTGGCGGGTGAAAAAGGGCCCCGCCGCGATGTCGTCCTGCTCAACAGCGCCGCTGTTTTTGTCACCGCCGAACGGTCTGAAAATTTTCGTCAAGGCGTCGAATTAGCGGCCGAAATCATTGACAACGGTTCGGCCCGGCAAAAACTTGACGAGTTGATTCAGTTTAGCAGCGATCAGTAGATGTCGATCTGTCTCGGCTGGGGTCATTTCTTGACACTTGGCGGCCGTATGGTTCGAGC
This sequence comes from Pseudomonadota bacterium, assembly GCA_034717935.1. Classification (GTDB taxonomy): domain Bacteria; phylum Desulfobacterota; class Anaeroferrophillalia; order Anaeroferrophillales; family Tharpellaceae; genus Tharpella. Next base: position 14,914 of record JAYEMC010000151.1, read on the forward strand.
AAGACCAAAATTTAACCCGCCATTTGTCAAGGTGTGACCCCGTTAGTGGGAGCGAAGCAAAGTTCGCGGCATTCTCGAATTTAATTAAAAGTTGGGAAAGAGGAGCAATTTGTAAATGACCGTCCTTGATAAAATTATTGCCGCCAAACATCTGGAAGTGGCGGAGTTGAAAAAGAGTCAGCTAACTGTGGCTACAGCCCAAGCCGGGGTTGACCGGGGCCCACGGCGCTCTTTGTTGCAGGCTTTACAATCCCTCCCCGAAAATCCCTCTGCCCCCCGAATCATCGCCGAGATCAAAAAAGCTTCACCCTCGGCCGGTCTCCTGCGATCCGATTTTGATCCTTTGCAGTTGGCCGCAGAGTACCGGGAAGGCGGGGCCGCAGCGCTCTCCGTGATTACTGATGCGCCTTTTTTTCAGGGCTCGTTAGAGTGGTTGGCTAAAGTCAGGCCGTTGGTTGAATTGCCGCTTTTGCGTAAAGATTTCATTGTCGATGCCTGGCAGCTTGAAGAGACCCGCCAGGCCGGAGCCGATGCGGTTCTTTTGATCGCGGCGGTTTTGAGTGAGGTTCAACTTGATCAATTTCTGACTTTGGCCAAAGCTCTCGATCTTGAGTGTCTGGTTGAAATTCGCGATCTGGCTGATGCCGAAAAGGTGGCCGCAGTCAGGGCCCCTCTGGTCGGTATCAATAACCGTGATCTGCGCGATTTTACGATTGACCTGCAAACCAGTATCGATCTCGCAGCCCGGCTGCCGACTGATCGTCTCGTGGTCAGCGAAAGTGGCATTGAATCTGCCGCCGATATCAAAAAATTGCAGAAAGCCGGGATTAACGCGTTTCTTATCGGCACAAGTCTGGTTAAAGC
>JAYEMC010000151.1:15877-17927 GCA_034717935.1 Pseudomonadota bacterium
GCGATCTGGGAGCCGATCTCCTGGGTTTTGTTTTTGCCAAGAGTCCGCGCCGGATATCCCCGGAGAGGATGGTAGAAATTTCGGCGGAGTTGCCGGAAGGGGTCTTGAAAGTCGGGGTTTTTGTTGATGCCCCGTTGGCCGAAATTCAAGATATTGCCGCTTTTTGCGCTCTCGATGTCTTGCAGCTGCATGGTTCTGAAGACTTGGATTATTGCCGGGCTTTAGAGGCTTATAAACTGCTCAAGGTTTTTCGCCTCGGCGTTGGCCGCACGCTGCCGCAAAGTTCTTTAAGCTCCTACTGGGCAGCCCTCTTTGATACCTGGCTGCCGGATATGGCCGGGGGTGGGGGGAAGGTTTTTGATTGGCGACAGGTTTTGCCTTGGTCCGGAAGCCGTTTTTTCTTAGCTGGTGGTTTAAACCCGGAGAATGTTGGAGAGGCTATCACCATGACCAGACCTTTCGGGGTTGATGTCAGTTCCGGCGTGGAAAGTTCTCCCGGTATTAAGGATCCGGCAAAAATGAGAAAATTTATCGAGGCCGTCAAAACGGCCGAAAAAAGTGAAGATGAATAATAATATGGAGGTGAAAAGAGTGATTGTTCCCAATGAAAAAGGCTATTTTGGTGCCTATGGGGGGCGTTTTGTCCCTGAGACTTTGATTGCGGCTCTGGATGAATTGACGAAAGCTTATGAGCAGTATCGTCATGATCTCGATTTTCAGGAAGAGCTCAAAGAGTGGCTGGCAGATTATTGTGGTCGGCCGACGGCCCTCTATCGGGCCAAACGGTTGGCCCGGGAGCTGGGGATCAAAGAAATTTATCTCAAACGTGAGGATCTGGCCCATACCGGAGCTCATAAGATCAATAACACTATGGGGCAGGCTCTGCTCGCCCGGCGCATGGGAAAAAAGCGGCTTATAGCTGAAACCGGAGCCGGTCAACATGGGGTTGCGACGGCGACCGCCGCCGCTCTTTTTGGTTTGGAGTGCGAGATTTACATGGGTGAGAAGGATATTGAGCGCCAAGCCATGAATGTCTATCGTATGGATCTGCTTGGGGCCAAAGTTATTCCGGTCACCTCCGGCAGCCGGACATTAAAAGATGCGACCAATGAAGCGATTCGGGATTGGGTGACAAATGTCGGCCATACTCACTATATTATCGGCTCGGTGGTCGGCCCGCATCCCTATCCGCTGATCGTTCGTGATCTGCAGCGGGTTATCGGAATTGAGGCTAAAGCTCAAATCCTTGAACAGAGCGGCGCTCTCCCGGATTATGTGTTTGCCTGTGTCGGTGGCGGGAGTAATGCGATCGGGATTTTTCACCCGTTTCTCGAAGATGATCTGAAAATGGTTGGGGTTGAAGCCGCCGGCAGCGGTCTTGAGAGCGGGGCTCATTCGGCGCCTTTATGTGTCGGGGAGCCCGGCGTTCTGCACGGCTCTTTGAGTTATCTTCTCCAGACTGAAGATGGTCAGATCAAGGAAGCCCATTCGATTTCGGCAGGTCTTGACTATCCTGGAGTCGGCCCCGAACACAGTTGTCTGCGGGATCAGGGCCGGGTTGAATATATCTCCGTAACCGATGATCAGGCGCTTGCAGCTCTGCGGCTCTTATGCCGAACCGAAGGGATTATCCCGGCTCTTGAAAGTGCTCATGCCCTGGCCGGTGTGGTGGCTCAGGCCGAGCAGTTGAAAGAGAAAACCGTACTTATTAATCTTTCCGGTCGTGGGGACAAAGATGTTGCCACTCTGGCCGCTCTGGAAAAGAAGGGGGGCAATAAATAATGCAGCGTCTTGATGAAACTTTTGCGCAATTAAAAATTGAGGGTCGTAAGGCTCTGATTACGTTTATTACGGCTGGTGATCCCGATCTTGATGCGACACCCGGTCTGGTTGAAACCCTGGCCGAGGCCGGGGCTGACATTGTTGAACTCGGAGTGCCCTTCTCCGATCCCTTAGCTGACGGGCCGACGATTCAGGCGGCCTCTTTACGCGCCTTGGCCCAGGGGACAACCTTGAAAAAAATTATCGCCATGGTCAAAGAGATTCGTCG
>JAYEMC010000152.1:0-3914 GCA_034717935.1 Pseudomonadota bacterium
AACTTTAGCCACGAAAGTGCACGAAAAAAGCACGAAAATTAATTTATGATATTTCGTGTACTTTCGTGTGTTTTCGTGGCTAAAAAACTTTTGACCATTTTAAGCAAAACTTTATTAGTAAGTGCGTAAAAGCGGATACTAACAATAAGCGGCAAAAAAATCTATAAAAAATACTTGAACTTGACCAGACAATTTGTTAATTAGTCGACGACTCTCGTGGTCATGCCTATACCTAAAGGCTCATTCAGCCAATAATTATCCGCCTCAACTCTTTAAGGAGATCATACTGTGGATGTTCGCTATATCAACCCCTTCATTGAAGGCACCATCAATGTCATAAAAACCATGGCCTTCATACCCTCAAAACCAGGCAAGCCCTTCATTAAAAAAAGCCAGGCTGCAACTGGTGATGTCACCGGAATCATTGGCCTTTCCGGTGACAAGGAAGGCTCCCTCTCGATCACGTTCACATTCCCCTGTATCAAGGCAATCCTTGAAAAAATGCTGGGAGAAGTTCATGATGAACTAAATGAAGAGGTCTCCGATGCCGTTGGCGAAATCACCAATATGATCTGCGGCGATGCCCGCAATAAACTTGAGGCCCAAAACATCAACCTGACTGCCGGGATACCCACTATTGTCACAGGTGAAGGCCACACCATTACCCACATAACAAAATCATCAATCGTGGTTCTCCCCTTCACTACAGACTTCGGTAATTTCAATTTGGAATTCGCTTTTATTGAATAGTCACTATGAACAAAGCGGCAAATAGGCACTAACTATTTGATTTCACCATCCACCGCTTCCCGTAACTGACCGCAGGCGGCACTGATATCGGCGCCTTTGCTACGCCGAGTCATAACCGTCAAGTTATGGTTTTGCAGATACTGAAGGAAATCGGTAATCTGTTTTTGTTCAGGTTTTTTGAAGGGGAGTTCAGGATGTTCGTTGAAAGGAATAAGGTTGATTTTAGTAGGAAGTGAACCTATCAGTTTGACCAGGCGACGAGCATCATCCAAAGAATCATTGATCCCGGCAAAAAGTATATATTCAAATGTAACCCGACGATGTTTGGTATATGGGTAGCTTCGGCAAGCAGCCATCAAGGCGGCAAGATTGTAGCGCCGGTTAATCGGCATCAGCCGATCCCGCAAAGCATCATCTGCAGCATTAAGCGAGATTGCGAGAGAAACTTCCATTCTTTGACCAAGCTCAATAATCCTAGGTGCCAGACCACAGGTTGAAAGAGTTATCCGACGACTGGAAAATTGCAGTCCATCATCATACTTTAAGATTTCCAGGGCTTTGATCACCTCTTCCAGATTATCAAGCGGCTCGCCCATACCCATCAAGACAATATTTGTAATCGCCCCCCGAGACAAGCCCCCGGGATCGATAATTTCAGCTACCTGAAGTACCTGATCAACTATCTCGAACGCCTTGAGATCTCTTTCAAAGCCCGATTGCCCGGTAAGACAAAAACTGCATCCCATACGACAGCCAACCTGGGTTGAGAGACAAAGAGTCAAACGGCTTTTATCGCCAATCAACACCGTCTCAATGGTATGGCCATCATGAAGCTGAAAAAGATATTTTCGAGTACCATCCTCGGCAACCTGCTCTCGCAGTACCTCAAGCCGACCAATTTCAGCAAAACCCAGCAGATGCTCTCGACAACTCCGCGAGAGATTGCTCATCTGATCAATCTCCGTCACCCGCTGAAGATAGAGCCAACGAATAATCTGATCAGCACGGTAGCGCTCCTTGCCAATCACGGCAAGATGTTCGGCCAACTCTTGCCGAGTCAACCCTTTAAGATTTATCTTTTTATTCTCGATCACTTATTTATGAGCTCCGAATGGCTAATATGGTTGCCATCACTTGTTTTTTAGCCAGCGGGCGTTAGCCAGACCAAGTTGCTTGACCTTATAATTCATCACCCGTTTACTGATACCCAGCATGGCGGCAGCATCTTTCTGAACCCAGTTGCAAATTTCCAGCGTCTCAATAATCAGGGCCCGCTCCATATCGTCGAGCTTCAATCCTTGCGGTGGGATTTCGAAAACCGGCGCCACCTCACCATCTACGTCACCTTTAAGCAGGCTCCGCATAAAGAGCAGATCTTCCTTAACAATCTCCGAACCCCCACTTATCAAGACCGCCCGTTCGATACAGTTCTGCAGCTCCCGCACATTTCCCGGCCAATGGTGCTGTTGAAGAAAAGAAGCCGCATCGGGATGCAGGGTTACAGCATTCTTTTTCAAATCAGCCGCAAATCTACGAATAAAGCTCACCGCCAACAAAGGAATATCTTCACGTCTTTCACGCAGAGGTGGAATATGGACGTTGATCACATTAATCCGGTAAAAAAGATCTTCACGAAAATCACCGTCCTGAATAATTTTAGCCAGATCTTTATTCGAGGCCGAGATAATCCGCGCATCCACCTTAATAGTCTTATCACCGCCTAAACGTTCAAACTCTTTCTCCTGCAAAACCCGTAAGAGTTTGGCCTGAGTACCAATACTCATATCACCAATTTCGTCAAGAAAGAGGGTGCCCCGATCGGCCTGCTCAAAGCGGCCGATACGCTGACGGCCGGCTCCGGTATAAGCCCCTTTTTCATGACCAAAAAGCTCACTTTCAAGCAAATTATCATGGAGTGCCGCGCAGTTTACCTTAATAAAACCTTTCGCCGCCCGAGGGCTGCTGTAGTGAATCGCCCCGGCAACCAGCTCTTTTCCGGTTCCGGTCTCACCGGAGATCAGAATACTGGCATTGCTGTTGGAGACTTTACTTAATAGAGCAAAGACCTCCTTAATGGCCGCACTTTCACCAATAAAGTTCTCAAAACGATAAATGATGTCACGTTCACCACGAAGATAGGTCAGTTCATGCTCATAAAATCGGACTTTAAGTGATTTTTCAAGCCGGATACAGAGTTCATCAAGCCCGTAAGGACGCTGAATAAAATCAGCGGCCCCGGCCCGCATCACAGCCGCCACATCATCAACGGAAGTGGACGAAGCCATCAGAACGACAGCAGTCGAAGAGAGAATAGCATCTTGTCCCAGGAGAAATTCAACCCCACCACCCGGCAACAGACTAACCTCAGCCAGAATTAACTGATAGGCAGATTTTTTCAGGGCCATCCGGGCTTGATCTCCACTATCAACCTCTTCGACTTGAAAATCGAGCCCTCGCAAAACGGCCGCAGTCTCCTGCCGAACCCGGCTTTTACGGTCAATGATCAGAATCCGACCGGCTTGTTCCATAGACTTACCCTCTACTCCCACTCGATCGTCCCCGGAGGTTTAGATGAAATATCGTAAACCACCCGATTGACTCCTCTTACTTCATTGATAATCCGATTCGCAATACGCCCTAAAACATCATAAGGTATACGCGCCCAATCCGCCGTCATGCCATCGACGCTGTTAACCGCCCTTAAAGCTATAACTTTCTCATAGGTACGTTCATCACCCATGACGCCGACGGTTTTCACCGGGATGAGAACAGCAAAGGCTTGCCAGATTTCATTGTAGAGACCGGCTTTACTAATCTCTTCAATAAATATGGCATCGGCCTGACGCAGGATATGGAGGCGGGCTTCGGTTATTTCACCAATCACCCGGATAGCCAGACCCGGCCCCGGAAAAGGTTGGCGATCAACCACCTCTGAAGGCAGACCTAGTTCACGACCGACCTCGCGCACCTCATCCTTAAAAAGCTCGCGCAAAGGCTCAACCAGCTTTAATTTCATATGTTCAGGCAGTCCGCCGACATTATGATGACTCTTGATCACCGCTGAAGGCCCCTTAAAAGAGACGCTCTCAATAACATCAGGATAGAGGGTTCCTTGAGCCAGAAAACCAACCTCCTCAATTGAATGAGCTTCATCTTCAAAAACC
>JAYEMC010000153.1:0-3873 GCA_034717935.1 Pseudomonadota bacterium
GGCATGAATCGGATAACCGAGATATTCACCAGCCTTTTTACCGAAGAGATAAAGATCACCGTCCCAACCAAAATCGACCAGGTTGGCAACAATATTTTGCGCCAGATTATTAGGATGTTCCGAAACCCCAATGACGAGAATTGAGGCTGGATAAAAAATTTTTTCCATGACTTATAATTCCTCACCCGGCCTAACCGGAACCAAACATAATTGTTTTTATTTGTGTTAATTTAAGGATAACTATTCAGCCTTCACTCTCCCGAATCATCTCCAACTCTTCCCAGCGGACGTAGAGTGTTTTTAACTCACTCTCAATTTCCGAGAGTCTCTTTTTTGCCTGGGGCACGGCGTTGCTGTCACCTTGATAAAAATTCGGGTCGGCCATCGCATCATATAAATCTTGCTGCTCTTTTTCAAGAAGTTCCAAAGCTACCGGCAATTTATCAAGTTCAACCCGCTCTTTAAATGTCAGTTTGCGGGGTTTTTGCAAACGCGGCTTCTCCTTCTTACTGTTTTTAGATCCATTTTTTTGCTCAATTATTGGTGAAGGATCAGCAACCTGGCGTTGCATGAGCCAATCATCGTAACCGCCGGCATACTCTAAAACCTCCCCATTTTCTGAAAAAACCAGCGTCCCGGTAACCACGTTATTGATAAATTCACGATCATGGCTGACCAGTAACAATGTACCTTTGTAATCCGCCAAAAGGTCTTCAAGGAGTTCGAGGGTCTCTATATCGAGATCATTAGTCGGTTCATCAAGAACCATAACATTAGCCGGTCGAGCAAAAAGACGGGCTAAAAGCAGACGGTTACGCTCGCCGCCGGAGAGTATTTTAACTGGTGAGCGAGCCCTGTCCGGCGTAAAAAGAAAATCTTTGAGATAGCCGATCAGGTGCCGTTGCCGACCATTGATCTCGATCGTATCGTTGCCATCACCCAAATTTTCAAAGACCGTCTTCTCCTCATCAAGCTGCTCACGCTGCTGATCGAAATAGATAACCTCAAGATTACTGCCAAGTCTGACCGCGCCCCCGGTCGGCTGGAGATCGCCAAGCAGAAGTTTAAGCAGGGTAGTTTTCCCGGCCCCGTTAGGGCCGATAATCCCGATCTTGTCACCTTTTAAAATAGTCGTTGTCAGGTTATTGACAACCCGATCCTCACCATAGGCAAATGAAACCTCTTTACAAACTGCGACCAGTTTACCAGTAATTCCGGCCTGACTGATCTCCATCCGTACCTGCCCCACTTTTTCCCGGCGGGCGCTACGCTGTTGACGCATCTCAAGCAGAGCCCGAACCCGGCCTTCGTTGCGGGTACGCCGGGCTTTTATGCCTTTACGAATCCACAACTCTTCCTGAGCAAGTTTTTGATCAAAACGTTTCTGCTGGACGGTTTCAGCGTGCAACATCTCCTCTTTACGACGCAAATAGTTACTATAGTTTCCCGGCCAACTCGTACCTTTACCGCCTTCAAGATCGATAATCCGAGTTGCCAGTTTCTTTAAAAGTTCGCGGTCATGGGTAACAAAAAACAGGGCTTGAGAACTGTTTAAGAGAAACTCTTCGAGCCAAAGTATGGATTCAATATCGAGATGGTTTGTGGGTTCGTCGAGGAGCAGCAGATGAGGTTCGGTAACCAGAGCCCGAGCCAGCAGAACCCGGCGTTTAAGACCTCCGGAAAGGGTTGAAAAAAGTTGTTCACTATCAAGTTTTAGTTGCACCATAACCAGATCGACCCGGCGTTGTACCTGCCAGGCCCCGGCGATTTCAATCTCTTCTTCGACTTTAGCCAACTCCGCCAAAATATCAGGCGTAGCCCCCTCTGCGACCTGCAGACTTAGAGCATGATAACGAGCCAAAAGTTGGAGAAGCTCCCCTAAACCGCCGACGACCACGTCATAAACCGTACCGGGCAAAGAGGTCGGCACCTCCTGAGTAAGCCGAGCCGCCCGCAAGCCGGAAGAGAAGAGAACCCGCCCACTATCGGGCTGGAGTTCTCCGGCCAGAATTTTCATCAACGTAGATTTGCCGGTGCCATTGCGCCCCACGAGACAGACCCGCTCACCGTCTTCGATCTCAAGGTTGAGTTTATCAAGCAGAGGAGCTCCACCGAAACTCAAAGAGATATCCTGCAAACTAACTAATGCCATTTTTTATCCTGTCCACTTTAAACAAGAACGCGCAACCGATAAATTTTACCATCAGTTGCGCGTTTAATCTTATAACTCAACTTTCTGACTTGTTGTAACAGCTTGATTTTACAACTTTATTCGTATTTATTCGGGGCCTGAATTTACTTTGACTTTCTTTGCGTCTTTGCGAGGAAACGCTTTTTTATCTCTCGCAAAGACGCAATCTCCAAAGTTTAGCGGTAACTGCGGGTAAATATTCGGCTAACCACCATAAAGTTACAGCAAGTGAAGTCGAACGTCGCTTCGCTTGCGCCCGCAGGAAGTGCCCTTGGGGTACTTCGCACGGGGACAGAATTAAATTCTGTCCCCACATCGAGACAGTTTGAAATCAAAGCCGAATATTTACAACTGCGGATTACCACTCGATAACCGCCGCAGCCCAAGTCAGACCGCCGCCGAAGACGGTCAGCAAAACCACATCTCCGGGTTCCAGAAAGTCACTGTGAACGGCCTCATTGAGAGCTACCGGGATAGTCCCGGCAGAACTATTGCCATAACGATCAATATTGACAAAAACCTTATCCATCGGTTTTTTAAACTGTTTAGCCAGCATCTCGATAATCCGCATATTGGCCTGATGCGGAATAACTTTGGTTACCTGATCAACCGTATAACCAGCCTTGGCCAGGGCCCGGTTCGAAACTTCAACCATATTCCTGATCGCATGCTTGAAAATTTCACGGCCCTGCATCTTGACATAAGTATTATCAATATTAAAGTCTTTGGTCACCGGGGTTGCTGAACCCAAACCTTCGATATAAAGCAATCGACCAAGGTTGCCGTCTGAACCGGTCTCAACCGCTCTTACTTTGGCCCCATGATTTTCCCGGGCACCGACCACTGCAGCTCCGACAGCATCGCCAAAGAGTACGGCGGTGGTACGATCCTCCCAATCAAGATGGTGGCTGATAATCTCGCCGCCAACTACCAGAATATGCATGTCCGGATCGCATTTGAGATATTTTTCGGCAATCGAAAGACCGTAGATAAAACCGGAACAGGCGGCACAGACATCCATTCCGGTCGCTTTATTAGCTCCCAAAAGAGCCTGCACAGTACAAGCCCCGGAGGGCATCAGATAATCGGGCGTCATCGTACCGCAGATAATAAGATCGAGATCTGCGGCCTCAATTCCGGCCGTAGCCATTGCCTGTTTAGAAGCCGGTACCGCAAAATCGGAAAATTTCTCACCCGGTTCACAAATATGCCGTGATTTGATACCGGTTCGCTGAACAATCCATTCATCATTGGTATCCATGATCTTTTCGAGATCGAAATTGGTAACCACATTATCGGGAGCGGCGGAACCGGTACCTAAAATTACAATATCTTTCATTTTAAAATTCCTTTTATCATAAAAAGTAAAACTGGAAATGGCAAAGTAAAATGTTCAGATGCGAGGCGCCCTAAATCTGAGGAATGAGGCGTACAAACAGTACGCCTCATTCCTCAGATTTAGGGGAACGACGCAGCTGGACATTTTTCGCAGCCATTAACAGAATTTTTTGCCGACTTCTTTAAAAATCGGTAGAGAACGTTCAATCGTGGCATCATCAACACAGTAGGCGAGTCGAAAAAAACCGGGACCGCTGAAACCACTACCGGGTACGGCCAAGATTCGATATTTCTGTAACTCCCGGACAAACTCAACATCATCGGTTAGCGGACTACGGGGAAAA
>JAYEMC010000154.1:0-3870 GCA_034717935.1 Pseudomonadota bacterium
AAACGTCAAAGCTTTGACGGATTATTTATCTTTAGATATAAAGTTATTTTCTTTTTTCTTCGTTAGTGGTAGTGTTTTAGCGGCAGATATAGTTGGAAAAATGGCTGGCATAATCATTGCTGGTTAAATTTTCGGAATATTAACTGGTTGGTGATAGAAGTTCAATTATTTGATGGTTTAACTCAGGACCTGTAACGAAATAAACTTTACATCTTACTTGTCTTTTTGCTCATACTCTGCGTTACACAAATAGTTACATAGTCTTGCTATGCTCCTATTTGTGTGCCTTGATTATGAACAAAAATCCTGCGTAATATTGTAAGGTTTATTTCATGACAAGTCCTTAGGCTTGAGAATCTAATGGATTTTGCAACGATATTAGGTGTCATCTCCGCTTTTTCTCTGGTTATTGCTGCAATTGCGACTGGTGGTGGAGTCCTGATTTTCTGGAATCTACCATCTTTGTTGATTGTTGTTGGTGGAACCTTTGGTGCGACTCTGATAAACTATCCTCTAGGTGAGTTTGCCAGTCTATTGCGTTATTTAAAAAACGCTCTTTTTAGAGATCGGCTACCATTGAATGAGAATATTGATATCCTGATACAGCTTGTGCGAGAGTCGCGTAAGGAAGGTATTCTGGCTCTTGAGAATCGTAGTAACGATGTCAAGCTTGATCCTTTCTTGCGTCAGGGTTTGGTCTATTTAGTTGATGGCCTGAAAGCCGAAATGATTGAAGATATTTTGTTGCTTGATATGGAAAGTACGCGCGAGCGTCATGAATTGGGAGCTCATGTCTTTTCGACAATGGGTACGATTGCTCCGGCTATGGGTTTAGTGGGTACTTTGATCGGTTTGGTGCAAATGCTTCAGACCATGGATGATCCGGCAAGTATCGGGCCCGCCATGGCGATCGCTTTGTTGACCACTTTCTATGGTGCCGTACTGGCAAATTTTATCTTTTTACCTTTGGCAGGAAAGCTGCGTCGGCGTAGTCAGCGTGAACTTTTTTTACGCAGATTGATTACCGAGGGTATCGTTGCCATCGCCCGTGGCGACAATCCTCAGGTTGTGCAATATCGGTTGGAATCTTTTTTGCCCCCGGCTTGGCGTAAAGGATCTCGGGTGGCGATTTCAACCAGGGAGGAGGACTGATGGCGAACCTCGGCTTGCCCACAGCTCTGCCGGATGGAGTTGAAAATGCGGCTCTAGCTCCTTTGATCGCTTCTTTAAGTCTGATTTTGATCGCTTTCTTTATTCTGTTCTACTCGATGACCATGATTGATGAGAGCAAAAAAGCGGTGGCTGTAGGTTCTTTGCAGGGCAGCTTTGGTTATCTCGATGGTGGTCGGGAGATTGACAACTCGGCAATGTCTGAAGTGCAATTGCTAAGTACCCCTCTGGTCAAAGAGCGGGCGGCCGATTTGCAGACCAGATTAAACAGTTATATGCAGCGTCGCGGACTTAAAACAGCAGGGGTTAAAGTTTTTGCCAAAGGGCAAGGGGTTGATATCTCTTTGGCGCACCGTTTGCTTTTTACAGCGGGATCGGCGAGCTTGAGTCCTGGGGGGGAAGCCTTGATGCTAAAGGTTGCGGGTCTGCTCAAAGGTTTGCGTCAGGTACGTTTTGAATTGTTCGACTATACAAACGAAAGTCGCAAGAGATCGGTAACTCTTAATGGTCTTCCTCTGGCCGCAGTGCGGGCCGCAAGACTCTACCGTTTTTTTGTTTTGCGAGGTGGTTGGTCAGCTGATAGGGTACGCGCTTTCGGTCGGGTTGCCGAACCGACTTCCGCTGCTGGGGAGCATCTTTTGTTGAGGGTGATTGGCGGAGTTCCGGTTTGTGGTATGGATGGGAAAAAGGGAAAAATTAGAGTTGGTGACTTCACTTTCTGATTGTTGGGGGAGATAGGGACCCATGTCTTTGGTTCGGCGAAAAAAGATGGTAAGGGCTCGGCCTCTACCGCCAGGCAGCGATGGCTGGATGGTAACCCTCTCGGATATGCTTTTATTATTGCTGACTTTTTTTGTTCTGCTGATTTCGATGTCATCTTTTGATCAGGGTTTGTTGACCGAAGTTTTCGGGGGTCCTCGTCCGGGGTCAAGTGGAGTGCTGAATCGTGGTGCCGGTATTCCTCTAGTCACCTCGGCTGATGAAGTGCTGAAAGATCTCAGGGAACGAAAGGATTTAGCCTTTTACCGGAGACTTTCGGAACCGTTATCCCGGCTTCTCGATGTTCTTGAACGACGGCTTGGTAAAGCGTTACTCCGGGTTGATGTGATTGACGGCAACCTTGAGTTGGAGATTATGAGTGACCAGCTTTTTGGTACGTTGGATGATACTTTAAAAACTCAGGGAGAAGAGACGTTACGTCAGTTTGGAGATTTTCTTAAATCCTGGAGCGGGAGTCTTGAAATCGAAGTTTATACTGATAATTTTCCGTTGCAAACATTTCGTTTTCCCGATAACAATGTTCTTGCCGCCTGGCGCGGAGAGCGTCTGGTAGCCGTCTTGGAGAAAAACGGAATAAAACGATCACGAGTTTTACTGGCAGCCTATGGCGCCGATCGTGCCGTGGCTGTTAATGATACCCCGAAACATCGCCGACGCAACCGCAGGATAGTATTTCGCTTGCCGGGTTGGATGCCGGTTGAGGATGAAAATAGCTGAATAGTTAGTGCACGACCGAAAACCGCCAATTTCCTCGATTGCGGCGACCAACGGGAGTGCTGGCAGTGCGTTAGACTCAAATTTTAATCCTCGGAATACTCAGTGTATGCCTGCGGTTAAAATCTTCGCCTGCCTTGCACTCAAGAAAATTGTCAGGTTTTCGGTCAGGCACTAGTTAGCAAAAATTCATAAATAGATATTTTGTGGAGGAAGAAAGTGGCAAAAAAAAAGGATAAAGATGAGGAAGCCGTTGAAGAGGGTGCGGAAGGCAAAAAATCAAAAAAAGGTCTTTTGATTATCATTATTATTGCGGTTTTGTTGCTCGGAGGTGGTGGCTTTGGGGGTTACTGGTTTTTGTTGCGAACCCCGCCCCCGACAGCGGAAGAATTGGCTGAAATAGAAGCAGCTAAAATCCCGGAACCCGTTATTTTGCCGGTTTTTGCTTTGAAGCCGTTTGTCGTCAATCTCGCGGATAAAAAGCGGCGCTATCTTAAAGTGACGATGAAACTTGAACTCAGTAACGAAGAGTTGCTTGAAGAGATAGATAAGCGGCGGGCTCAGCTCAGAGACGTGGTGCTGACCTTGCTTAGTTCTAAAACGGCGTCCGAAATTGGTACCTTGGAGGGAAAGTTTCTGCTGCGTCAGGATATCATTAAACGGGTAAATGTCAATCTGGTTACCGGTAAGGTGACTAAGGTTTATTGGGAAGAGTTCGTCGTACAGTAGATTTTTACTTAGCTATCAGTAGATTTTTGCTTTATCGGAGTAGGTTTTTTTTATGAGTCAGGTTCTGTCACAGGATGAAATTGATGCTCTGTTGCAAGGGGTAGGTGGCGGTGAAGTTGAAACCGAGACCGATGAACCGCTTGAAGATGATGAGTTTCAATCGTATGATCTGACCAGCCAGGAGCGGATTATTCGAGGTCGAATGCCGACTCTGGAGATCATTAATCAGCGTTTTGCCCGGGTTTTTAGAACTTCGCTCTCAACCTTACTGCACAAAGTAATTGATGTGACTCCTCTGGTTTCAGATATGATGAAATTCGGAGAGTTTCTGAAAACGATTCCGGTGCCCGCCAGTATTCATCTGTTTAAGATGGAACCCTTGCGGGGGATGGCCCTGGTAATTGTTGAGAGCAAACTGGTTTTTTCTCTGATTGATATGTTTTTCGGTGGCGGTGGTCGAGACTCGGTTAAGGTCGA
>JAYEMC010000155.1:0-3864 GCA_034717935.1 Pseudomonadota bacterium
ATATCGTCAACTATCTATTTGCCCATCCATAAACATTTTTATACAAAATTTGGTTGTATCTTTGTAACTATTCAGCGTAATAACCTTAAAGCCACTACAAATGGTGTGAACATTGGCTTCGCCCGGCTTCGAGGGGTACACAGCTCAGATCGGCAAGCGGCTTTGCCGCCGCCTGGAGCAATGTCCCCATACCGAGACAGTTTGAAAAACTACGCTGAATAGTTACGTACTGAATAGTTACGTAACTTTTTTGATTGTATCTTTTTCGAAATAAATAAAAAAAAGGAGGGGCTCTGCAGCCCCTCCTTTTTTACTCATTCAATCTTGTACTATTTCTGACTTAGTAGTCACAAAAACCAAGACCAGAGGCAACACCACAACAACAATTCCCGGAAAGACCCAGATAGCCTTGAGCTTCGGCGCCATTACCAACCATGACAAAAGCATTAAGACTTGCAGAGGATTTAACCTGAGCGTAGACAGGTTTGCCAGCCGGCAGAGTATCAATACCAGCTACTCCATCAAGCAGAAACGACGTAACCGTTTTAGCCGGAACTTCCACAGCCTGCTCCAGAGTAATACCATCAGCAACATACGTAATGGTAACGTCAGAGGCTTTTTTGGTAGCATTGGTCAGAGCAATACCGGTCCACCAACCGTATCCGGGACCAACCATGTAAGGCAAACAGAGATCACACGTAGTGTCTTTTACGCATTCGCTAAAAGTACCAACTTCGACTACACACTCACAATAGGTTATACTGGAGGTGCAAATTTCGCCACACTCACCAATAAGTTCGACCATAACTGTGACAACTCCACCCAAAGCAACATTGGGGTCGGTCGGATCCCAGATAAGCTCCGGCATATCAATCAACAGCAGCGGATTCTCATCTGTGACAAAAGTAGCTTCGCAAGTCACGATACTTTGAACCGCATTATTGCTACAGGTGAAACAGCAATCCGCAGAGCAGTTGTTATTTCTAAGCAATACCTGTCCGGCAGTGGCTGATCTATATGTTAAGGCATAATCAACAGACGTCGCATCTGGACAAGAACTTACGCAATAATCCCCAGCTACAGGAGGGTCATTTTTGACTTCATGAGAGGAAACATAGACAAACGAAGAACCATCTGCAGGTGCGGCAACCGAATTACCAAGACAATTTACAACATCACAGTTGTGGGGATTTGCGGGATTGGCAAAGTTCCGATTCGTCCAGTAAACACCACTGGCCGGAGTCATGATCGTAAAGCGCAAAGCATAAGGTTTATCTGTATCAAGCTCTCCATTCTGCACTGCTTCGCATTCACAAAGCTCCATAACCACACCGTTTACACTCTGAGTGTCACAATAACCTCCGGCGCAAAAATCAGTGTAGCCCAGAGTTCCCTGGGCACTACCTAATTCATAGTCAAATGTCGGACAAGGACAAATCATGCCCTGCTCTTCCGGATTACAATCAACCCATTTGATCTGCAAACCATAGGTCCAACCCAGCTCATTGCCATCCTTGTCTTGATACTCACATCTTTTACAGATACTATCTGCACTGAAAGCCGCAACCACCGTCGTCAACACGAATGCCATGGCCAGCAACAAAATTAAACTACTTTTCCTCATTTGCTTCCTCCATCTGTTAGTTGTTGATTTGCCTTAACGGCAAATCCTTAAAATACCTAAAATAAAAAACCTACAAAATAAACCAAAACGTTTCTGGGGGTAAACCTTAACCCCGCGACACCAACCTTCAGATTGTCCTGACCTTAACCCCACCTCCTTTTTATTTTTCCCTCAAGCTTAGCCTACTCGAAATCTGCGGAGTCGACGGCTCGGAGGGCCTTCGGGTCAGCCAGCGGGCCTTTTGGCGTCACCCAGCTACCGACTATTGAACGATTATAGAACGTTATACTATACGACCTGCAATTTATTTGTCAAGCTATTTCTGCCGAATTTATTAGGAAATATTAAGTTACCGGTAAATTTATGCGCAAAACCCCGGTTTTATGGTTAGACAGTTGGTCTATTTATAAGTTTTTTTAATCTGCTCCAGGCGATTGAGAAAAGGCCGGCTGACAAAAACCGAGTCCTTTTCATGAAGAATTACATGCGGTGTAATAAAAAACATGAGCTCAACACTGTGAAATTCCCTGCCTTCATAGCCGACGAAATATCGCAGAAGCGGAATCTTGGAGATCCAGGGCACCCCGCTATAGCCGTTGCTGCGACTCTGCTGGATAAGCCCGCCGATGACCACGGTTTGACCATCACCTACGGACAGGATAGTATCAGCTACCCGCTGGGAAAAGATTGGTGAATTAATCCCCTCAATCGTCTTGTTCGAAAGTTGGCTGACCTCCTGATTAATCTCCATGCGCACCATACCGTTATCATTAATATGCGGGGTGACATTAAGAATGATCCCGACATTACGATATTGAATGGTCGTATCGGTTGTCTGAGCCGTAGAGGTAGAATCGGTTGTCCGGTAACTGGAGGTCACGGTCGGGACATCCTCACCCACGTCAATTTTAGCGGTTTCACCATCTGAGGCCAGAACCTGTGGGGCTGAAAGAATATTAACCCGATTCTCATCAGCCAAAGCCCGGACAATAGCCTTAAAGCGAGTCGAGTTACTGACGAGAAAACTCATTCCCGAGCCAATCAGGGTGTCACCGCTACCGCTGATCAAGCCAAGGCCGGAATCGATCCCGAGCAAACCGTCGGCGCTGCCACCAAGCCCCTTCATCAGATAGCTCCACTCGATGCCCAACTTATTAGTCTCATCGAGTTTGACCTCGGCGATCGTCACCTCAATCAAAACCTGTTTTGGGTAAATATCGAGTTTTTCGATAACCGGTTTGATCTTGCGGTAATCATTGCCGGTCGCCCGTACCAGAATAGAGTTTGTGGTTTCATCAACCACAAACGTAACTTCACCCTCCAGGGTGCCGCTGACGGCCCCGCCCCGCCGGGCTTTGAGCTTGTCTGCCGCAGCTTTATTCTGCCGCTGATTGTCGAGAATCGTCTTACCCAACGGGCGTGGCCGCACATCATCCTCAACTTTGCCCGTATCCTTTTTCGCAGTGTCGCTGAAAAGCCCTTCAAGTACAGCTGCAATATCCGTGGCGACACCGTTCTGGATATAATGAACAAATATATCCTCCTCCATCGAATCTTGAGTCAGAACCATAACCTCCTGATCAAGCTCCGCGATCCATTCATCAGCCAGATCCAGAGCTTCGGCATCTCGAGTAAGTGCTAAAATCATATTAATCCGAGGCAGGGCGAGAAAACTTAAGGAGGCGTTAAAACTGATATTTTTACCCGGAGCCAAACCGTATGCACCAATCAATTTTTCCAACTCTTTGACCATGTCTTCAGCGTTGACGTAGCGCAACAGATAGACTTTCTGCTCAAGACCAGCCAGTACACTGACATCAAAGAGCAGCATCAGACGAGCAACCTTGCTCAACACATGACTGTAATCACTAACTAAAAGAACGCCGCTCGGTTCATGAACATAGACCTGGGCTCCTTTACTCAAATATGGCTTGATAATATTAACAAATTGAGCCCCGGCCAGGTAGCGCAGACGAAAAGCACGAATCACTTTGCCCCGAGCATGTTCAGGGTCGCCGGGCAACAGCAACTCTCCAGCCTCTGCCGCCGCCGGCAGAGCCGCCTGAGGCATGATCTCCCATAAAGACCCACGCCGCACCATGACAACCCCATTTATGCGCAAAACTCCGCGCAAGAGCTCGAAAAGCTCTTCTCGATTAAGCTCGGCATTAATCTCCAGCGTAACCTTACCGCCAACCCCTTGATAGATCGTGTAACTCTCCTCCAGGATCTCCATAAAA
>JAYEMC010000156.1:0-3862 GCA_034717935.1 Pseudomonadota bacterium
CGCTCTCAATAACATCAGGATAGAGGGTTCCTTGAGCCAAAAAACCGACCTCCTCAATCGAATGCGCTTCATCTTCAAAAACCCGGATAAATTCATTACCGATAATCTTACGCTTTTTTTCCGGATCAGTTACCCCGGCCAAGAGCTTGAGGAAACTCCGACTCGCATCAACATAGCGCAGATTCATATTGAAATGGCGACCATACATCTCTTGCACATCTTCGGCTTCACGCTGTCGCAAGACCCCATTATTGACAAAAATACAGGTCAACTGGTCACCAATAGCTTTATGCAGAAGCAAGGCGGCCACCGAAGAGTCTACCCCACCACTCAAACCTAAGATGACTTTGCCGGAACCTACCTGGGCCCGCACTTCGGCAATCGTTGTTTCTATAAATGAGTGCATATTCCACAAGCCATGACAGTCGCAGATGGAGTAGAGAAAATTCTTTAAAACCTGTCGTCCCGGCGTTGTATGCACTACTTCCGGATGAAATTGTAAACCCCAGGCTTTTCTTTGCGGATTAGAAAAAGCCGCAACCGCAGCATTCTCGGTCTCGCCAATAGCAAAAAAGCCAGCCGGCATCGAGAGAACTTTGTCACCATGACTCATCCAGACCTGTTCGGGAAAATTCAAACCCTCCCATAAAGGATCATCTGTTAACGAGTTAAGGCTGGCCATGCCAAATTCCCGCTGTTCGGAATGACCGACCGTACCGCCAAGCTGTTCGGCAATCTCCTGCATACCGTAACAGATACCCAGGATCGGAATATTCAGTTCGAAAACCCCTCTGTCGACATGAGGTGCACTGCTACCATAAGTACTGGAAGGGCCACCGGAAAGAATCACACCCCGAGGGTGAAAAGCCTGAATCCGCTCTAAAGAAAGGTTGTAAGGGTGAATCTCGCAGTAAACCTTATGCTCGCGCACCCGCCGGGCGATAAGCTGGGTGTATTGAGAACCAAAATCGAGAATGAGGATTTTCTCATCATGAATATCATGTTGCTGCATTATTTTTTTACTCCAACCTGTAATTTGGGGCTTCTTTGGTAATAATCACATCATGGACGTGGCTTTCACGCAATCCGGCCGGGGTAATTCGCATCATGCTTGCATCACGGCGCAGACTGTCGATGGTTGCACAACCGGCATAACCCATGCCTGAACGCAACCCGCCCAGTAATTGATAGATACTGGAAGAGAGATGACCTTTATAAGGTACGCGCCCCTCAATCCCTTCAGGAACCAGTTTTTTCTGGTCAACTCCCTCCTGAAAATAACGATCTTTACTACCCGATTGCATGGCTCCGAGAGAACCCATACCACGATACATTTTATAGCTACGACCCTGATAAAGAATAGTTTCACCAGGGCTCTCCTCAGTCCCGGCAAAAAGTGATCCGATCATCACGGTCTGGGCTCCGGAAGCGATCGCCTTGACCACATCTCCGGAAAACTTAATCCCGCCATCGGCAATCACCGGCACGCCGTACTCTTCGGCCACCTGGCTGCAGGCCATCAAAGCGCTGACCTGAGGCACGCCAATCCCGGCCACAATTCTGGTCGTACAGATAGAACCAGGCCCGATCCCGACTTTGATAGCATCAGCTCCAGCTTTAATCAAAGCGTGAGCTCCGGCAGCTGTCGCAACATTGCCGACAATCAACTGGCAATCAAAGGTTTTACGAGTGGCTTCAACCGCTTCCAGTACACCCTGACTATGACCGTGAGCCGTATCAATAACAATTACATCAGCTCCGGCTTTGAGCAGAGCCGCAATCCGAGGGTCACGATCACCGGCCACACCAACCGCGGCCCCAACCCGCAGGCGCCCTCTGGCATCTTTGCAGGAATCGGGATATTTACGCGTCTTTTCGATATCCTTAATCGTAATTAGTCCTTGCAACCGGCCCCGATCATCAACCACAAGAAGTTTCTCTATGCGATGTTCATGAAGCAACACTTTGGCCTTCTCCATGCCGATTCCCTTGGAGACCGTAACCAGATTTTCCTTAGTCATCACGTCAGACAAAGAGCGATCCATCCGTGTTTCAAAACGCAGATCACGATTAGTAACAATACCTACCAGATGTTCGCCGTCGACAATCGGCACGCCGGAGATATGATACCTCCCCATAACCTCAAGAACTTCGTGAACCTTATGATCCGGAGACATGGTTATAGGGTCAACTATCATACCACTTTCAGATTTCTTGACTTTGTCAACCTCCATGGCCTGATCCTCGATCGACATATTCTTATGAATAATGCCGACACCGCCTTCACGAGCCATACAGATAGCCGTCTTGGACTCGGTCACGGTATCCATCGCCGCACTGAGCAGTGGGGTGTTGAGCTTGATATCACGGGTCAACCAGGTCGACAGATCAACCTCATTCGGAAGGATATCGGAGTAGCTGGGCTGAATCAAAACATCATCAAAGGTCAGCCCCGTCGTAATTTCAGATTTCATCAAATCTCTCCAGTAAAATATTTGGCCGCCAGTTCAACCTCATCCCGGCTACCGATATAGACCGGGCTCCTCTGATCAATATCGTGGCAATCAAGATCAAGGATCGGCCGACGCCCGTCGGTTGCAGTTCCACCGGCAGCCTCCATCAGGTAGGCCATAGGATTGAGTTCAAATGGAAGACGCAATTTACCATATTTGGCAGCGGTGGTTGCAGGATACATAAAGAGCCCCCCACCCTTAAGCAGGATCTGATTAATATCGGGAACAAAACCGCCGCTGTAACGCAACTTGTAACCATCTCCTTCAAGTTGCTGAACAAATTTTTCATGTTCCGGTAAATAGTCACGCCGGATTCCGCCGGGACTGAAAATTTTTCCCGGCCCCTTAACCGTTAGATACTCCCGGGTCAAGACATACTCACCCAAACTGTTTAATGTAAACTCGTGCACTCCGTTACCGGCACCGTAGACCAGAGTTGTCCTCGGCCCATAAACCACATACATAGCCCCCACCTGATGGCGACCACTCCGCAAAGGGTCATCTCCGGCATAGATCGCCACGATAGTACCAACTGAAAGATTCACATCAACCAGAGAAGAACCATCCAAAGGATCGTAACATACCGAATAACCACCCGATTTAATCTGGCGATCAAAAATAATTATCTCACTCTGCTCTTCAGAGATAATCCGGCTGACACGTCCGGTATGATCCAGGCGATCCTTAATAATCTCATCGGCCAGCACATCCAGAGCCAGCTGATCCTCACCATAGAGATTACTGGTGCCGGCCAGTCCCAAATCACCGGTACGCATAGCATGATTGACATACTTTGAAGCGACCCCTACTTCATAGATGATACTGGCCAACCCCATCTCAATCCCACTTTTCATTAAATGGTTCCAGAGACCACGTTTAACATGTTTAATAATATTCATATTATTTTTCTCCCGCAACGGTTTCGCATATATTATAACAGTGATCGCCGATTTTTTCAAAGTTGGTCAGGATATCGATAAAAACCAGGCCCGGTACCACTGAGCATTTATCTTCACACAAACGCTCAATATGCCGGTTACGATAACGATCTTCCAAAGAGTTGATACTCCCTTCGAAACCTTTGGCCAAGACCATGAACTTCTCATGATCACCCTTTTCCAGACCGTTTACGACCAACTCTAAAAACTTCCTGGCCTTCCCCCTGATATTGACAATCTCATCGTAGGCTTCGAGGCTGAATATAATTTTCTGATCCTGCTTACGTTCCACCAAGCGAATCAGGTTTTCACAATGATCCCCCAAGCGCTCCAGATTATTGACAATATACATAGTCGCATTGACCTCGCGAGAGATTTCCGGAGTCGTTGACAACTGGCTCACATTAACCA
>JAYEMC010000157.1:0-739 GCA_034717935.1 Pseudomonadota bacterium
TTATCCTCGGAATACTTAATGTATGCCTGCGGTAATTTTCTTCGCATGCCTTGATCTGAGAAAAAAATCCTGTTCTCGGACAGCCTCCTAGTTGTATAGTCTCGCGCCTGGAAAAACCCAACAGCTTGTCTATCGAAATTTTTACTTAGCCATCCCGTAGCTTTTCACGAATATCGAATATATATCGCTAATTGACTTCGCACCCTAATGGTACTTCCGTACGGGGCGTAAAAAGCGCTTTTTATTAAAATGGCGGAGAGAGAGGGGTTCGAACCCTCGGTACGGTTACCCGTACACACGCTTTCCAGGCGTGCACCTTCAGCCTCTCGGTCATCTCTCCGGGCTGGGGAACCGCACCGATTAGCAAATAATCAATGCACTGTCAAGGGATAAATCAGATTTTACGGATTAATCCGAAGCCGTCAGAATCAGGTTTTCAAACGTCACTGTGCCGTCGCTGATAATGATTGAACCCTTAATCGTACTGATTCCGACAACCTCACTGTAGTCACAAGCGTAACCACCGCTTAAAGTAATTGCAATATCGCGGGCAAAATCAAGATCTTCGCTAAAATCAACCACATGCAGCTCCAAAATATCACCGTCAACGACGGCTGCATCATAGACCTCCTGCAGAGGCTCGCTATATATTGCATCAGTCGGCAAGACTCGAATATGGCCGTTGCTGCACCGGTAAAGATCGATGGAAACCGTACCGAGATTACCGAGCTCAGTTGAA
>JAYEMC010000157.1:749-3849 GCA_034717935.1 Pseudomonadota bacterium
GCAGAGATCAAAAGCGCCATACCAATATTTTCCGGGATTGGGTTGAGTCGTCAGATCCCATGTTAGATCAAGATCAAAAGGTTCTTTGGCGGGCTGCGCCGTGCCCCCCTCACTCATTGCAACGTTGAGATTGCCCAGGTTATTACTCGGCACGACAGCCAGTGCCAGAGTTACATCGTCGGCCTCAATACCGGTTGGATCGGTGGCCTCAAAGTTATCAACATAAATCCAGTATTCGCCGGATACCGGATCAAGCAGTGAACATTTCTCGGCTGAACCACCGCTAGCTGAGGCACAAATCATATACCCCCCGGTTTTGAAATAAATATAGAGATCGAGATCGGGAGAGGTGGTGGCGACAATTTCGGCAACCAGCCGTTTGCTGCCGGCGGGAACATTTTGGATTACCTTCCAATGGCCGTCCGTTGCCGGGTTTGGTTCATTATATAAATATCCGAGATCAGGATTCTGGATCAGCGCATCTTTGTGGAGTTGAGCTTCCACAAGTCCATAATATCGAGGGTAAAGATCGGTTATTTCAATAGCCTCAAGATCGGTAATCAATTCAGTTCCGCTCATGTTGGCATTTTCAAGAAGCAACGTCCGCTCTAGATTTGAATTTAAACTCCGCAAAGCTATCGGCATGTGAGCCACCGGCACCGCCGGTGACGCCGGCGTCAGCTGCAACTCCCCAAAAAGCCAACCTCCACACTCCGCACCACTTAATTCGGCAGTCACGGTTACAGTTTGACTACCGCCTGCCGGCAAGACAAAAATATCCGGAACAACGCTCAAAGAGACCCCTGGAGGATTGGTAAAACTTAAATGCCAGAACTCAGCTGTCGGCAACGCGCTCTTCAATGTCCTTTCCCAAGTTTGCTGAACAATCGCATTGGCAGCACCCATACTGGGCAGATTCAACATTGCCGGACCCCCGCCTGATGCGGGATCGGCCGCCCAATAGTCTGCTGGTTTAATATCAAGTACAAAACCTGCGGCCATCGCCTCCGGCAGAGATATCCGCCCGGCCCCTCGGGCAAAAGGCCCGGCCGACGTTGCCTCATCCTCAAGCAACACCCCATCGGTAACTGCCGTAGTCATCAAAGCCGACTGAATCTCGGCCGGACTCCAACCGGGTTCAAGTTGACGCAAAAGAATCGAAGCCCCGGCCGCATGCGGCGAGGACATTGAAGTACCACTCATAAATTCCCACTCATTAACGCCGTAAGCCTGAGTCGTATCACTGCCGCCAGCCGCCAGAATTGAGACTCCGGGAGCCGTAACATCGGGCTTTATAATATCGGAAACAGACCAGTTAGGCCCCCGCGAACTGAATGAGGCCATAACATCCCCAACTCCCACCTCTAAGGTTGTGCCGCAGATAGCAGCCCGAGGATCGGTGCCGGCCGCAAGCCAAGCCTTTAAAATCACTCCATCGTTATAAGTCAAATGGATAGCCGGTAAAACATGCATATCACTATTAAGCGAATCTCCATTGGCAACATCATTAACCATAATCATCCCGCCGGCTCCACCAGCCAAAAGATTCTCACCTTTGGCAACCCGACCTATATCACCACGATCACAGACCACAATCTCCCCGTCGAAGGTTCCCGGAACAAACGGGCCCAGAGCCAAGGCATCGTTGTAAGGTGGATCACCGGCATAAACCAGAGCCGCCTGCCCGTATCCGGAAGTAAAACTCTGCCCCGTAAACGAGAGCATTTCCGCCCCGTCGCTGTTGGCAAATTGACCCAGCGAATTCTGAAAAATCCGGTCATGCGTACTCGCCCCAACCGTCAAGACCCAGGGAGCATCACCCGGAGAACCAACGGTCTCAGCATCAGGCCCACTGTTTCCGGCTGATGTTGCAACCATAACCCCAGCCTCACGGGCGGCGAGAAAAGCCACGCTATCTACATCACTCCAGGGATCAGATGAACCGCCCCCAATCGAATAGTTGATCACATCAACCTGATCGCTGACCGCCTGTTCAATTGCGGCAATCAAAGCCGAACCGGGACAACCGCCAAGAGTGTCGGGGTAGCAGACTCGATACGAGATAATATTGGCATGCGGTGCCACACCGGAGATGGTACGTTCCATCGTCAGGGTCGGAGCTTCAACCAAAGCATCAAACAAAACATTACCCGCCGACGTACTTGCGGTGTGCGAACCATGCCCGTTAACATCCAGTGCGGTCTTAGGGTTACCGGTAACTTCCGGCGTCATATCATAGGCACCAATCAATTTGTCATTACAGAAACCGGCATCATAATCGGGGTGCAAAGGATTGCATATACCATAATAGATACCGCGCGGATTGGTGTGATCGTAGCCATCGCCGCCGATATCGGCAAAGGATGGGTTGTGCGGATTGATACCGGTATCAATAACACCAATAACCACCCCCTCCCCTTTCACCGGAAAGCTGACATCATCCCAGAGCTGATCGGCCCCGATCCATTGCGGGCCCACATCAGTATGGAGAAAACTCATTTTCTCCGGTTCAACACTGACAACCCCCGGCAACTGCCTCACTTTTTTCGCCTCAGCCGGGGTTAATTCAACGGCCATACCGTTAAAAACAACCTCATAACGAAAAAGGGTCGACACTGAACGAGCCAGGGTTCGAACCATGGCCTGTTCGACCACGCTTCGTTTTCCATCCAGATATTGGCGATAGGCCAAAGCGGAACGACTGCCGACATTTAGTTTCCGCGCTCCGGCGGTAGTCGGCGGCGCGAGGTTGCGAATACCGCCGCGATAGAGAGCCAGTGGCGGATCGGCTAAACGAACAATGTAAATCCCGGACTCCCCCGGTGCCACTTTATCGCTGACTTTTATCAATCCGGCACGTCTCTTGCCGATATCTTGCTCAGCGGCAAAAACAAAATTTGTAATAGTCAGACACAACAAAAAAATTAAAAAAGTCAAAACAAATCTGTAACTGCGTTTCATAATAGCTCTCGAATCGGTTGAGTTATAGCCTTAAACGTAACTATTCAGCTTGGAGGGCGTTCAGGTGGTTTCTCGGAACGTCTCGTAAAATTTCGTCGTTTTTCCCAGCGAATGGAGCGCCCGAAATTGAAGCTGTTTG
>JAYEMC010000158.1:0-3843 GCA_034717935.1 Pseudomonadota bacterium
TTCAACTTCATATTCGCAAGAAGAGTCGGGCTCGTTGAAACTTAACTCTATGAATTCGGGAATTGCCGCAGGCGGTCGAGAAGCTTCCGGCTGTGATCTGATAAAATGTTTTAGTTTATTGTAGTCGCGGTGTAAGGCTCTGGATATTCGGTGAACACTGAATTCCGGGTGTAATGATCCAGCCGCCAGCTATAAATGATCTGGAATTGGTTGGCGCTTAGTCGAACGGTTCTGACGCCATTGTTCAAACTTTGATAAGACTTCATTGAGATGGGATTGTTTTGCCGGGGATAGTTGTTTCGGGTTCATCGGTCATACTCCTTTTATAAGATGGATGACCGACATTACACTGCTTGGAAAACTTATTCATGCACGCTAGCCGAAAGGGCACGGTGTAACTAAGAAATAGTAATTTGAAGAGGTCTCTAATCATGATTATGGCTACCTTGCAACAATACATACCGTCCATTCTTCCGTAGTGAGTATCCCGATGTCGCATGGAAACAAATTGCCGGGCTGCGCGTTCCTTTTTTTCGCCGTTTTTTTCGGTTTCCTGATTTCACCCCTGATTTCCCCGTCCTCGATTTCTAGTTGACCCTATTCAAGAGGGCGAAGCCCCCCATTAGTCAAATCTGTTAGTCTTTCCGATCAGTGTCGATTTGTCGATTTTTCGTTCGACCCTTCCCGTAGATACGTCCATCAAATTTGTCATAATATAATAGTACGCCTTGGGTTTGTAAACAATGTATAAAAATAGTCAGGTACTATGATTGACATTCTGAAATAATCAAGTATAATTGTTCACAAAGATGAATGGTGGCTCATAAGTATGTATGATGGTTTTCTGGTGCAGGAGGTGCAAAAGTATTCATTGATCATTGTTTTTCCACCTGTAAATTAATCGGGAAAGTGAAGTTAAAGATCGTTCAATTTCTGTGGTGTTGGCGGCTGTTGGAATAAACCTGGCCCTGGGTATTCTTTATACCTGGAGTATTTTTAAGGGGGCAATTAAAGATTCCATGGTTGAAGGAGGGCCGACTTCTTTTGATTGGGATATTGCGTCTCTCAACGATCCTTATGCCGTTTGTTGTCTGGTTTTCGCTTTTGTTATGATTTTGGCCGGTAAAATTCAGGATAGATTTGGGCCACGGTTGACGGCGACCATTGGTGGTGTTTTGGTCGGCGTCGGATTTATCTGGCTATCTCAGACAACGCTTGGGGAGTTGGTGGATTTGTGATGAGTCGGGTCTCTCAGGTTCTGGTGAGCAAAACCGGGAGCTATGAGTCGTCATTTGTTGCGGCCGGGCTGTTGCTGATAGCTGGTACCATCATGACAATATTGATCAAAAAGAAGAAACATCAGGCCCGGAAAAAAATAGAGGAGCAAGTCGACAATGTTGCAACCGGGGCTCTTTCGGTCTGGCGGTACAATAAGTGATAGAGGCGAAATGCCGGCCTCACAGCAATGATCCGGTTTAAATTGTCGCCTTTGCTGCGAGATTAATAGCCCAAAAGGCCGCCACCCAAAATGTTTGGGTTGCGGCCTTTTTTTTGTCTCTAAACGGGATTTTGAACTTATCCCGCGACTCGCATATAGATCAAGGCGTAGAGGAAGAGAAAAATAAGGGATGCGCAGACGCCGATGCCGACCGGTATGCGGTAATTTTTTTCTTCGTAGGGGGGCTGGACAAGTTCGGACATCGATTTTTCTTGACCGATAAGTGCGTACCAGACAATTTCGAGCAGGGCGTAGGGATGTTTGCTTAAAATTGCGATCGCTTTGGTTTTATTGGCAAAGGCGGTTTGGATAAGGTTACGCAATCGATTTAAAGGGTAGGTGCAAAAGAGGAGAATGGAGTAGCCGAAGACTCTGTAAAACCAGTCGGTATCGAGGGAGATCGATTTTTTACCGGCCATCAGTTTGTTGGTGTAGAGGCAGAAACCGGCCAGCGTCAACAATAACAGTTGTAATGATGCAACGACATGGCTCGGGGCGTAGGGGTGGAAATGAACCTCGTAGGGCAGCAGTTTATAGAGAGTTTGCGGGAAAATGCCGGTGATTATGCAGAGTAGAGCACCTAAGCCCATGCCGAACCGCATGTTTAAAGGTGGTTCTTTGACATCGGCAATCTCATCTTCTGTTCCGTCAGATTTACCGAACCAGACTCCCCAGGGGAGCTTGAGACCGACACTCAAAAAGGTGCCGACTGAGGCTAAGTGCAGCATCAGTTCAATGACCGGACGATGATCGTAGCCGGCGGCGGCCACGATCATGGTTTTGCTGACAAAACCGTTGAAGAGAGGGACGGCCGAGATTGAGAAGGCGCCGACCATGTAGAGCACCAGCGTGATCGGCATTTTTTTATAGAGGTTGCGGCCTTTAAGGTCGAGAATATTGCGGCGGCCGGTAACGTAAATTACGGATCCCATGCCCATAAAAAGGACTGCTTTATAGATAATATGGCAAAAAGCGTGGGCTCCGGCCCCGTTGATTGCCATCTCGGTGCCGAGTCCGACGGCGCAAACCATGTAACCGACCTGACTGACGATGTGGTAGGCTAAAAGTCGGCGGATATCTTTTTCAATGACCGCGTAGATAACCCCGTAGAGGGTCATGATCGCTCCGAGCCAGATTAAGAGTTCGGTTCCGGCAAAGCCTCGGGCCAGAACATAGACTGCACTTTTGGTCGTAAAGGCGGTCATAAAAACGCTGCCGGTAATCGTTCCTTCAGGATAGGCGTCGGGCAGCCAGGCGTGGAGGGGCGGTACGGCGGCGTTGATGAGAAAACCGAAGAGGATAAATTTGGCCGACAGTGTACTCAGGTCAAAAGGGGTAAAGGCGATTGAGCCGGTAGTTGAAACTTGCATGACAATTCCGCCTAAAAGAATCGCCCCACCGAAAAGGTGAACCATGGCATAGCGAAACCCGGCTTTAAGCGAGGCTGGGGTTTTATTATACCAGATCAAAAAGACCGAGGCCGCCGCCATGACTTCCCAGAAGAAAAAGAGCGAGAAGAGGTCGCCGGCAAAGACCACGCCTAAAGTACTGCCGACATAGAGGTAGGCGAAAACATGTTGGCCCATCTCTTTGATGTGGATGGCGTAGACCATACTGATAAAGGAGATGATAACGAAGATATAGGCAAAGAGCAGGCTTAAGCGATCAACGCGGCCTAAGATTAGCTCATAATCAAGAAACTGTACCTGCCAGTAGACACCCTGCGGCATCCGCAATAGCATAGTCATGGCGAAGATCGGAATCAGCAGGGCCAGCGATTGCTGTAAGCGACGTACCCGAACCAGCGGGATCAGCAGGGCCCCGATGATGTAGATAAAGGCTGGTGGTATATTAATCATGATTATAGTAGTCCTTGTCTTTCAGGAGCCAGTTGTGACCGAGCCACTTGGCAAAGACAATCAGCCCGATTGAGCCGAAAAAGCCGAAGAAAATGTCGAATACGGGGATCTTCTGCCACCAGAAATGTGGATGCGGATTGGGGAACAAAAACCCTAAGAGAAAGACTGCAATAATTGCTGCCAGCATGATGCGGCGGAGTGTGGTTTTCATCTCATCCTCCGAGAACGTTGGTCACGGCGAGCCGGACAATGTTAAAGAAGTTGAGGAAAGCGTTAGGCATGATTCCGAAAATAACCGAAAATATGGCGGTTGCACACAAAGGTATGACCATGATCATGGGGGCTTCATCTATTTTGTCAGCGACATCGGGCAGCGGTTTTTTGAAGTAGCCATTATAGATAATTGGAAAAAAGAAGGCGACATCAAGCATGGCGCTGGTCAGGATGATAAAGAGAAAGACGATCTGATGGGTTTCGACGGCGCCT
>JAYEMC010000159.1:0-3831 GCA_034717935.1 Pseudomonadota bacterium
TATTGTTAATCAGCCTTTTGCCGACCAATAGTTAAGCACTTGCAGATGCTAGTTCCCAGTGCTAAAATCAGAGGCGTATAAATCAAGCCTGTGATCCAGTAATTTTCCCGCCATACACCACTTGCCTGAAAACCTTCCAGAACAATATATGAGAGCGGCAGCAGGGATATAAAAAGCAGACCGGCTCGAAATTGATAAAAAACCAGAAAGGGCAGCAGCCAGAGGCCGTACCAGGGATGCACCGTGGGCGAAACCAGCAGGAGACCGGTCAACAACATAACCGGACGCTGATGATGAACGGGCAACTTCACTTTCAGGCTGATAAAGAGCCAGAAGAGAAGGTAACCCGATCCTAAAAGCAGGCGCAGACAGCCATTGTCGGCAAACAGCAGGGTGCCCAGGCGATAGAGAGAAGCGTTAAATTCCCAATGTTTGAGATAGGCTCCGAGTGAGAAAAAAATATTACCATTAAGAGAAAAAAAAGGGGCAAAAAGAAGTAAGCTGAGAGCCGGCAAGATCAACAAAGTCCGGCGATTACGAAATTCAGAGATCAGGATCAGAAAAAAGTATTTGCTCAACACGGCGGCGGAAAACCAGACGGCTGCAGCGCTCAGCTTGTCCCGGTCAAGAAAGTAAAAGGCGGTCATAATCGTCAACAAAACCAGAGCTTCGTGGTGACCATTGCCGCTGATCTCGATAATCGGCAAGGGGTGGAGAAAGTAGATCACCATTTTTCTCCGGGGCAACTGCAGTTTTTTAAGACGCAGAGATAAAACCAGGGCCAGGGCCAGATCGACCAGAGTCAGGCAGCTTTTGTAAAAAAACGGCGTTGCTTTAATAGCTGCAACCGCAGCATTGAAGAGGATCATAACCGGCGGATAGATAGCTGGATAATCGGCATGGTTGATGAGATGGTACCAGGCTGAGCGCAAGGCTTCCAACTGCGGGTCGGCCGGAGAGAGCAAGTAGGGATTTTTGCCGTGCAGAGTAACCAAGCCTTCCCAGAGGCAGCGATAGAGATCATCGGATAGCAGCGGCTCCTGGAAAACAAATAAGATCCTTGCCGCGAAGCCGAGAAAAAGCAGGGTAAGCAGGCTCTTTCGGGAAAGAACGGGAAGCTTATTAAGAATTATAAAATAAGCTCCCAATGCCCCCAGATAAGCAGAGGCAAAAGGGAGATAAGAGAACTCGGTCAGACGCCCCAGAAAAAAAAAGGAGAGGACATAAAGAGCATTACCGAAGGCCGATTCATAGGCCGCCAAGGGCTTTAATGAGACTTGCAATAATCCTCTCGGCTGGTTGAGCTTGGCATAAGAACTATTTTGTCTCATAATTCCATAAAATCATCCCGTATTTTTTTGGTAACTACCCAATTACATGAGACCGGAATCATCAAATTTTTGGGCCGGGTTTTCCGAACTTAATAACAACTCCTGTGCATCGCTGGGTGCTACGGCGTTGTTTATTGCCTGAATCAGGTTTTCACGGCTCTGTAGCGCCATTGCGACCTTGCCGTAGGCCGGCCAATCGGTTTTGTTACCGGGATTGGCGTCCCAGGCTGGTTTAAAAGAGGCCAGCAACATGTCACTGACATCAGCGTAGTAACGGGTAATCGCGGCAACCGGATCCTGAATCCAGATATCGACGATACCGGGGGTGGCTTCGTGAAAGAGCAAGGCGGTCGGTAGAGCCTGATAGTGCCAGAGTCCGGAATGGAGGAACAAAGGGTTGTTGTAGGCATCAAAAACCTGAAGACTATAGAGCGGCCCGGCGACGGTGGTAAACTGCAAACGTTGCTGGGGGTCGGCAGCATTCATACCATAGACATGAATGAAACTATGTTGAATCAGGGCCTCGATGGCCGGCGAATGGTTTTTCAGTTTCCAATCCGGAAAATAGGTTTTGACACCGTCGATTTTTTTCCAGCCGTCCTTGATCATAGAAAAGAGTGGAAATGGCAGAGCCCCGGAAAAGGAAGTTTTTTCATCGTCAAGATATTTGTAGTCGGGAAAAGGACCGTTAACCGTATAAGGGTGCGCATCCGGAGTCTCGGAAAAAATGGTGACACCACCTTTCTGAACCGCACTGACGACATCTTCCAAAGTGGAGAAATCTAGATTGTCGCCGAGCTCAACCTGCGCGACCCGCTCCAAGGCCGGAATACCGGTAGCCGGCTGATCCTCAAGCGGCAGTTGAGGATCGTAAAAAGCTTCAGGAAAGGCTTCGTGGACATAGCGGCAAAGCAGCTGACGGGCTTCGATCAAAGTCTCTCGCAAGCTTTGATCGCAGTTGACGAATTGGGAAGTAAAGAGCAAAGGATCGACCAAGCAGATATGGAGAAAGGTCTGACCGTAAAACATATCGGACATAATAATAAAACGAAAAGGCAAGGCTGCGGCCGCCAGCGGTGAACTTTGCAGAATTCGCTCTTCAAGATCATTGATGCGGACTTCGAGCAGTCGGATACCGGTTGATTCAGAAGTTTTGACCATCCAATTGCCGTAAGCATAATTGATTGAACCATCGGCAGCCAGAGGTTTGGCGGCGATACCAACGGTTCCCAGAACCTCATGACCGTCATTGCTCAGATGGTCGCCGAGACGCCGAACCAGATCGTCGATCACGGCAATCCGGTTGGCTCCGGGAAGAAGCGGCAGCCGGGCAATATCGAGCAAATCAAAAGCTTGGTGGCTTAAGTGAATTGGCGGCGGGTTTTTAATCTTGATATGGGAAGAGCTTAAGTTAAAAGCCTGAACCCGAACAACGGCTATGACCAGAACCAATAAAATGGTAAGAAATATTGTACGCGACATCTTGGTTACTCCTGTTAAATGCTAAAATGAGTAAATCAGGGCTGAACTAATACTGTAACCGGCGGCCGTATACTCTCCATAGAGCGTCGGGGCGTAGGAAAGTTCCAGACTCAAGTGTTTATTGAAATTGACTCCGATGGTGGTCTCTAAAGTAACCAGATCATATTCGGGGGTCAGAGTGATGTTGTTAAATCCGGTATTACTGTCAGCATTATCAGCACTGAACAGACAATCAAGTTTGATACGTCCATAAAAATATTTTCCGGCGTTACCACCGAGTTCGGCAAGCAGACGCCACTCATCGGCCGGTGCCTTGGTTCGCCATCTATAGGCCGCTTCAAGCCCCATATAGAACGGCAGCGGATAGAGTGATTTACCGAGCAAAAGACGTAGTTCAAAATCGGTCTGATCGTTACCGAGACCGGGGATATCATCATCGTCATAGGGACCTGAAATTTTTGTCAGACCCTGAATTGCCAGAACCAGCGGATCATCTAAAATCTTCCATTTGAGACCGACTTCAAAGTCGCCGACGCCCCTGCTTTTGGCCCTGAAATAGTCATTTTCCTGCTCAAGCCATTTATAATAGAAAGAACCGATCAGGGTGAGCTGATCAATCAGGCCATATTCGAGGTACCAGTTAAGATTAGTATCAGTATACTTGCCGCCATAGGCCAGACGATGCCGATCGCCATCCTCATCGTAATAATGTTTGCTTTCAAAGTAATTAAATGCCAGTTTATTGTACATACCGCCCTGCTTTGCAGTCCAGGCCCCGGCAAAAACCTGATTGCCTGATACCATAACCAACAACAAGGCAGTAATGAAAACCATACCTTTACGCTTCATCTCTTCTTCTCCACGATCATTAATATTTGGTAACTATTCAGACCAATTGTCAGCCTCTTAATATCCAGAGATCAATGATTAGTAGATTTTCATTTAAAAATCCAATCGCTATTGTAGATTTAACAACGCATTAGATTGATAATTTCTATAACAGTGTAAAAACAACAAA
>JAYEMC010000160.1:0-3803 GCA_034717935.1 Pseudomonadota bacterium
ATGAAGGGTTTTATCATCGTGCAGATAGAGCATGATGTCATGCAACTTTTCGAGGCTGACGATAACGGTCAGGTCGCCCCTGAAATCGACGTCATCAACGATCGCATCCGCAAACTCACCCCTTAACTGCTCCAATACTTTAGCATTATCCATGGTAATGACCCAAATTCATCTAGTTTTGCTAACACAAACTTATAATATCAGATTTGCTACTTGAAGGCTCTACATAGTCCGGCCGATCCGTAAACTTGTCCTGCATGATCTTATCCTGCAATTTCATAATTGCAGCCAGCAAGGCCTCCGGGCGCGGAGGACACCCCGGAATATAGACATCAACAGGAATTATCTGATCGACTCCCTGAACTACCGAATAACTTTGAAAAACGCCGCCGCAGGAGGAACAGGCCCCCATCGCGATGACCCAGCGGGGTTCAGCCATCTGTTCATATATGCGCTGAACCATAACCGACATTTTCTTGGTCAGGGTACCGGCAACTATCATTAGATCGGACTGACGCGGCGAAGGCCGAAAAACCTCAGAACCAAAGCGGGCTATATCGTAACTACTTAAACTAGTAGCCATCATCTCCAAGGCGCATCAGGCCAAACCGAAGGTACAAGGCCAGATTGAGCTCTTACGTCCCCAGTTAACCAGACTCTCAAGACTGGTAACCAGAACTCCGTCGCCCTTTAATGCACTCTCTATTCCCATTCCAAGGCTCCCTTCTTCCAAACATATACATAACATACAAAGAGGATCACCATAAAAATGGCCATCTCAACAAAACCAAACAACCCTAAGCTTTTAAAATGAACCGCCCAAGGATAGAGGAACACACATTCGAGATCGAATACGAGAAAGAGCAGAGCTACAACATAATATTTGATTGGCGACTGCACATAAGTTGCGCCGATCGTGGTCATACCACACTCATAGGTCTCTTTTTTTACGCGAGATTTCCGATTCGGCCCCAGGAAAGCGGAAGCCACAACCGCAACTACGCCAAACCCAATCCCGACAATCATCATCAGCAGTACGGGCATATAATCTTGAAACATAATCTCTTCACCCCTGAGTTCGCTGGAACTTAAAATTATTTGAATTATCTACCAGCCAGATAATTTTATTAGCCCCGGATAATTATTATGTGAAGCATTTATTAAGCGCGGCCTATATAGCGGCCCTCCCCACCCAATGTCAAGAGAAAAATGGAAGATTTTAAAAATACAATCGACAGTTATTTAACAGTTTTCAACTTTTAAAACCAAGCAATATCAATCGTATTAAATCCCACAGAACCGCGACAAACCTTGTTCTATCATTTCCTGGTCAATATCCACGAACTACCATTTAACTCGCTCAGGCCCTCCGAACAAATTTCACACCTTAGCAGACTTAAATATTTGTACATTGTATACTTAATTATAAGGTATACATTATTCATCATTCTGTATAATTAATAAATATATAGATTATAAGATATTTGCTTGATTTCCAGACACTATCCATGATAGGTGACAAATCAGATAGGATATATACCAAAAAATCTGACAACCGTTTTATAATACCGTTTACTTTTGATATCATACGTTTATTTGCTGACAATCAACCATTTTTAATTTTTAAGGTTGTTTTAAACTTATGCTTTTTAAGGGCTAACAACTCATCACATATATTATTAAGGAGTTTTTCAAATGTTTTCAAGAATGTGGAATTTGCTCATTGATTTCATCCGTGATTTTGGCCGCGAGGCGGCCCGCGGAACCCGCGAACACTGGAAGGGCCTGCTTGTTTTCGGAGCCGTATCCTTTTGCGTCTTCATACTTTTAATAGTATTACTGCTAAAAGCCTCGGCCAGTTACAAATTCTGCGCCATGTGCCATAACATGGATACCTATATTCAATCCTGGAAACAGTCCTCGCATAAGGATGTTAGTTGTCTGGCCTGCCATTTCGAACCCGGCGTATGGGGTGAGTTAAAAGGTAAATGGAAAGCTCAAACCCACTTGGTCATGAAAATTACCGGCACCGCCCCACCCCGTCCCCATACTGCTATCAGCGACGCCAGCTGCCTCAGGGAAGGCTGCCACTCCGAACCGGAATTAAAGGATAACACAGTTAACTTTAAAGGAGTCGACTTCAGCCATGACACCCATTTAGGTGAGCTGCGTCGGGGCAAGATCCTTAAATGCGTTAGCTGCCACTCGCAGATTGTGCAGGGCGAGCACCTCACGGTCACTGAGACAACCTGCTATAACTGCCATTTTTACGACAAAGAGAATCACCCGGAAATTGCCGATTGCCAGACCTGTCACACCGATTCCAAAGCCAAAATTTTTATCGACGCCGATGAAGACATGCCTTTCGTCCACAAAGACTACCTTGACCGAGGCGTAAATTGTGAGCAGTGCCATTTCGGCATCATCTATGGCGATGGCCATATCATGGATAACGTCTGCGTCCAGTGCCACTCTGAACCCCACCTGCTTGAAGGCAGTTACAGCAGTGAAAAAATGCATTTTAGCCATGTCACCGCGCACAAGGTAGAATGTTTCCGCTGCCACTCCGGAATCGAACACTATATTCCCCGGGAAAAATCCAATCAATACCAGGAACGTCAGACTTTACTAAGAACCAAAGCGATCAGCAGCGGCCTCCATTACGACAGCAATTGCGCCAAGTGCCACACCTTCGATCAGCACAATATCATCCATCAGATGTATGCCGGTGAAGGTGGAATCGAACATAAGGTCATGCCGAGCGGAATGTACCGGGCTCATCTTGACTGCGCCGGCTGTCATTTATCAATGTACGAAGCCAATGGCGAAACCCGTAAACTCAAACGCCATGGATTTGACGAGATGATCAAATCCTGCTCTGAATGTCATGGTCCGGGGTACGACGACATGGCCAAACACTGGAAAGAAGTTCTTAACCAGGAACTGGCCAAAACCGAGAAGAGTTTGCGACAAACCCAACTACTTTTGGACAAACTTAACTCTCCGGAAGCCACGCAACTCTTTGAGGTCGCTCAGAAAAATTATCTTTTTGTTAAAAATGGTTACGGGATCCATAATATCGATTTCGCATTAAGCCTATTGGCTGACTGCCGGGAACGTTGCGAAAAAGCCAAAACGATTGTCGAGCCGGCTTATCAAGCCGCGACCATCAACTCTCCAACGGGTTGCACAGAGCTCTGTCACAGCTGCGTTGAGTGCATTGAAACCAAAGCCGTACCCTTTGGCGAAGTCGAATTTCCCCACGATGTCCACGTCGCTGACGAAGGCCTCGCCTGTCTCGAATGTCATAGCCCGCGAGAGCAGCATGGGCGCACAATTCTTAAAAATTGTAACGATTGTCACCATGGTTCCGGGATGGGAGCGGTTGAATGCGCTGACTGCCATACTGCTACCTTCAATCTTTATAAAGGTCAGAACGCCTGTGATGAAACAAGTTGTGATGTGCGTGGAGTTGCCAATTCAATGGCTGAAGATGTCGGATGCAAAGATTGTCATACCCAGGTCGAAGAGGGTGAAGCAATGACTGATGATGCACTAAAACAGGCCTGTATCAGCTGTCACGATGGCGACCCGGCTTACGGTTCGATGGTTGACGATTGGCGGCAAGAGGTCGAAACTCTGAACATCCAGAAGCTTAAAAAACAGCTCAGCCAAGTCCAGAAATCGGTTCTCCTGGCTATCCGCAATGGTGACTACACTTACGATGCTCAGGAGTTGATCAACAATGCCGATAAAAATCTGAAGCAGCTTCTTAACGGCGACCCGATCCACAATCTTGAGTT